>NZ_JADBVE010000302.1:0-18557 GCF_020245285.1 Microcystis sp. M31BS1 | reverse complement strand
GGGAGCATCTCACCTTTGCAATGAGCATAAATACTTAGTGGAAAAATAGGCTTTTCGAGGGTAATTCTTGTTTTAATTCTCCATGTACGCAGTCTTTAAAAGCCTCTATTTCGTTCCAAGACACGATTAAGAGTGGCTTTTAGGCTAAGTATAATTACTCATCGCGTAAATGAGATGCTCCCACTCTCAAGTCTTTTCTCGCATTTCTTAATAGTTGTCTTAAAGGGTATAGTGTTTAAAACAATTTCTCCTTTGGTAACACAAGCATCATCAAGTTTAGTTTCTGGTGAAATTGTTATCTTTGTTGTCTCGACATTATCAAAATTTGCACTCGTTAAATTCGTATTAGATAAATCTACATCAGTCATTTGACTCTTGATAAATTTTGCACCCTGCATATCAGCACCAGTGAAATAAACATCTGTTAGATTCGCTTCACTAAAATCAGATTCTCGTAGTTGTGAACCCTCAAATAATTTTACTTTTTTAATATTAGAGTTCGTTATGTCCGCTTTATCAATTACTACTCCTAATGGCTTTTTATTCACCGTCTCAACTTGATCAACATCATTTAATACCATACCTTTGAGATTGGCTCCATATAAGTTAATTTCTGGCTGAGGATATGGCTTGTTATTATCAACAGTAATTAATTGCGATTCAGCTAAATAAATGATAACTTTTCCTTTACGTTTGCCATCTAATTGTTCTAAAACAGAGAGAGTTAAAGCTTGAGCGGTCGGTCTAAATTCTGTCAGTAACCTTTCCTCTGAATTTGATTCTTTAGAACCGGGTGTTTGTTTGCTTTTTTTTGTCTCTACAATTAAATCTTGCATTTTGGAAAAATAATCCGTCAAAATCTCCTGATGTTTCTGCTCTTGTGCAATTTGAGAATCTCTAAAGTCGGCTGCAGAATTCAGATAGAAAGCACCCAGAGCTAACATTAGAGGTACTATCAATAATTGTAGCCAATCCCAAAAACTTTTTTTCTGAAAGCCCGACCATTTAAAATTTGCTATCCAGTTCGATACTATCGCTACAATGGCTAGAATAAGTAGGAATAATAATAAGAAAAGTATCCATCTTAGCCAGGGCATATCAGGGACGAACCCATAACCATCATTTATTAGACCAATCGCAACAACTATTAAAAAGGTAAACAAAGACAAGAATATGTACGGCCAATTTTTTCGATTGCCTAAAAAATCTCCAAGTTTGCTATGTTGAAGCTTCGGTGCAAATAGCTTTAAATAATCCTCATAACTTAGGTCGGGGCGAATTAGTTTTGTATCTCCAGAATAGGGATAATCTGGATTGCCTGTCAATATCTGGAAAGCCAATTCCTTACCCGTAATTGTTTTCTGAGATGAGTTTTCTGGTAAATCATCTAACCATCTTAAGGCATATTTAAGTCGTTCTATAACTTCGTCGCTTTCAAAGGGTGATTTAACATCAGGAATAATTCTCAGGTCAAAATCACGAATATCGTGGCTTTTTAGGAGTTGCAGTTCTTGTTTTTCTAGATTTCCCAAACTAAAGAAATGCGTGTCCGATAAGCCAATTCCATAATGCCACGTTTGATATTTTTCTCGCCATTCGACCAGCTTGCCATAATATTCACTTTCCGGTCGCACATTTTCTTCAATGCCGATAATTAAAGAAGCCAACTCTGAAGTTATCATTAGTATAACCCCCTGTTATAGCGGTGTGCAGTCGTATGAGGTACAGTGTCACGAGCTATAAACCATGCTAGGCAAAGCTTGGTTTGTATCTCACTCAAGCGCTTACCGCTATATTTATGTTTTTCTATAAAAAGTTAGAGAGAGTTTGAATATCCGTGAAGACTAGCACTATATACCTATCCCTTAGAATAGCAGAAAGTTCTTAACTAGAGATATTTACTTAATATAATTTTACTTTTCTCGTCCTTAAAAGTTGACTGTTTATCTGATGAGTTTGTTTCTGGATTAAATCAGGTTTATCGCCCAGTTTGGTTGATATTTTTTAAGGATGAACTTGTCTTTTATCTTGATGAAATAATCCAGATTTTACTAGACTTTTCCGACTTCGACTAATTCGAGTAATTGTGCTTCGGTTAGCTGAGTAATGCCCAATTCTAGGGCTTTTTCTAGCTTAGAACCCGCCGCTTCTCCTAGCACTAAATAATCGGTTTTTTTGCTCACAGAACCCGTCACTTTCCCCCCGGCTTTTTCGATTAATTCTTTCGCTTCCTCCCGTTTGAGAGTTGGTAAAGTGCCAGTAATCACAAAGGTTTTCCCTGCTAAAGTCGCTTTCGTGGTGGTGGTTTTTGCTGCTGCGGCAAATTGTAAACCAGCCGCTTGTAATTTAGCGACTAAATCCCGATTAGCGGCGATTTTAAACCAATCATAGACCGATTGAGCGATTTCTTCACCGATACCATAGACAGAAGCTAAATCAGTCACGCTGGCGTTAGCTAACTCCTCCACAGTCCGAAAACTTTCCGCGAGAATTTTGGCGTTAACGCTGCCCACATAGCGAATCCCTAGCCCATAAAGTACCCTCGACCAGCTTTGATTTTTGCTCTGAGCCATAGCTGTAATCAAATTTAAGGCTGATTTATCGCCCATTCGGTCTAATTTGGCAATTTCCGTTTTTTCGAGGCTGTAGAGGTCAGAAATGGTGGTAACTAATCCCTGTTCAATCAGCAAAATCACCACTTTTTCCCCTAATCCCCGAATATCGAGAGCATCGCGACTGGCCCAATGTACTACACTTCCCCGCAAAATCGCCGGACAGGAACTATTGACACAGCGCGTCACCGCTTCCCCCACCGGACGGACTAGGGGAGATTGACATTCAGGGCAATTAGTGGGCATCTGGAAGGGTAAAGTCTGGGGAGGACGCAATTCGGGCAGGATTCTCACCACTTCTGGGATAATTTCCCCCGCTTTGCGGATAATTACCGTGTCACCGATGCGGATATCTAATTCGGCCACTCGATCGCTATTATGTAAAGTAGCCCTTTGTACGGTGGTTCCTGCTACCTGTACCGGTTCCATCACCGCCATGGGTGTAACCGCGCCGGTGCGTCCCACATTGACGATAATATCTTTAACTACTGTGGGGACTTCTTCGGCAGGATATTTTAAAGCGATGGCCCACCGGGGGAATTTTTGGGTGAATCCTAACCGATTTTGTCGCTGTAAATCGTTGATTTTGACTACGACACCATCGGTCATGTAGGCTAATTGATGACGTTTTTCTTGCCAATCTTGATAGTATTGTGCCACTTGTTGCAGGGATGGACAGAGTTGACGGTGGGGATTAACCAGAAATCCCAGGGTTTCTAATCTATCTAAGGATTGCCATTGAGTAGTGATATGGTTATCGTCTAAATGCAGGGTATAGGCAAAAAATTGTAAGCGTCTTTTATCAACTATTTTCGGATCTAATTGTCGTAGGGTTCCGGCTGCTGCATTGCGGGGATTAGCAAAGAGAGATTCCCTTTTTTCTTCTCTTTCTTGATTGATTTTATCAAAGGTATCGAGGGGTAAAAAAGCTTCGCCGCGCACTTCCACAATTGCCGGGGGATTGTCTATATTTAAGCGTAAAGGAATAGAGCGAATTGTCCGCACATTGGGGGTAATATCTTCGCCAGTGACTCCATCCCCTCTGGTAACACCTCTGACTAAAAAGCCGTTTTCGTAGGTTAAAGCTAACGCGGAACCATCGATTTTTAATTCACACACATATTCCGTGTCTTGGGTTTCATTTACATATCTTTGCCAACGGTTGCCCCATTTATTTAATTCTTCGAGGTTAAAGGCATTTTCGAGACTATACAGGGGAATATTATGACGAACAGAAACAAATTGACTAGAGATTTTATCTCCGACTCTTTGGGTGGGACTATCGGGGGTGATTAATTGGGGATAACGCTTTTCTAGGTCTTCTAATTCCCGATAAAGTTGATCATAAACGCTATCGGGTATAAAAGGATCATCAAGAACATAATAAGCATAACTGGCTCTTTGTAGTTCTGTTTTTAGTTGTTGGCAACGTTGTTGGATTTCTAAGGGGATAGTCATAATCGTTAATAATGCTACTGGGCAAAAACCATTTGAGGAGTTAATTGTAAATCGGGAAATGTCACCGATATTATTCTATCTTCTTTGTGAAATTCTGCCAGTTCATAAAATCCCGAAATCAGGGTTAAAACTGATATTTTTAGGGACATAGGATCGATAATCCAGTATTCAGGAATGCCTCTCACTGCGTATTCTGAACGTTTATAACGGTAGTCATCGTCGGCATTATTGGGGCTAACAATTTCTACAACTAATAAGGGAGGAAATTCAATCACTGCTGTGGTCATATTTCTAATCTCTTGACATTGTTCGGCAGTTAAAATCATTAAGTCTGGAATTCTCGATTTAGCTTTATCGGTGCGAATTCCCACCGTAGCAGGCATGACTTTCCAAGTTAGATTTAATCTTTTAATTTCTGCCATTAAATAATCATAAAGAAAGGCAAGAATTAGAGCATGAAAGCCACTAGCGGGAGGCATAGAAATTAATTCTCCGTTAAATAATTCGTATTTATTATCTGTGGAGTCCTGATAATTTAAATATTCTGCAAAGGTATATTTTTTTTGTTGGGTAGCAATCATAAAAGTATCCAGCTAAGATTTTACTGTGCAAAGACCATTTGAGGAGTTAATTTTAAATCGGGAAATGTTACCGATTTTATCCTATCTTCGTTGTTAAATTCTGCCAGTTCATAAAATCCCGAAATCAGGGTTAAAACCGATATTTTTAGAGCCATAGGATCGATAATCCAGTATTCAGGAATGCCTCTCACTGCGTATTCTGAACGCTTATAACGGTAGTCATCATCGGCATTACCCGGGCTAACAATTTCTACAACTAACAGGGGAGGAAATTCAATCACTGCTGTGGTCATATTTCTAATCTCTTGACATTGTTCAGCAGTTAAAATCATTAAGTCTGGAATTCTCGATTTAGCTTTATCGGTGCGAATTCCCACCGTAGCGGGCATAACTTGCCAGTCTAATTGTAGCCTCTCTATTTCCCTTTCTAACACCTTAAATATATATCTAAGTATCAAAGCATGAAAGCCACTAGCGGGCGGCATAGAAATTAATTCTCCGTTAAATAATTCGTACTTATTATCTGTGGAGTCCTGATAATTTAAATATTCCGCAAAGGTATATAATTTTTCTTTGGTAGCAATCATGATAATCTCTAGAAAAAACTTAATTGAATCTCCTTAAGGGGGGTAGGGTTGATTCATGAATCAACCCTACCATGAATCAACCCTACTATGAATCAACCCTACTATGAATCAACCCTACTATGAATCAACCCTACCATGAATCAACCCTAGGGTTAGGGGGAAACTGACAATTTTTAACACCTAGCTTTTTACTCAAGATTCGATATCCTCAACTTTTTTGGGAACTGTTGCAGTTAAAACCTCATTTCCTGTGGCAGTAACTAACACATCATCTTCGATACGGATACCGATACCCCGCCATTTTTCTGGCACTTCCGGCTGTCCTTCAGCAGGTTTAATATCGGGGGCGATATAAATACCGGGTTCCACGGTTAAAACATGACCGGGTTGCAAAGTTTGCCAAGTTTCTTCGTTAACTTTATAACCTCCCGCATCATGGACATCTAATCCTAACCAATGGCCGGTTCTGTGCATATAAAAAGGCTTATATTTTTCCTCTTTAATTATCTCATCAATGTCGCCGACCAATAGCCCTAAATCTACTAATCCCTCCACAATTGTCCTCACGGCTGTGTCATGAAAAAGATTATAAGGATTACCAGTTTTCACCACTTCAATCGCCTTTAATTGAGCTTCCAGAACAATTTCATAGATAATTTTTTGTTCAGGGGTAAATTTACCATTAACGGGAAAAGTGCGGGTAATATCACCGTTATAGTAATTGTAGGCACAACCAGCATCAATTAATAAAAGCTCATTTTCTTGTACTTGGCGATTATTGTTGATATAGTGCAGAATACAGGCATTAGCACCACTAGCGACAATAGAAGGATAAGCAGGACCCATACCCCCTTCTAGGCGAAAAGTATGCTCAATTTCCGCTTGAATTTGATACTCATAGTGACCAACTTTTGTGAATTCTCTGGCGCGATTATGTGCCTGTGCTGAAATAGCGGTTGCTTTGCGAATATTGTCCAATTCGGCCTCGGTTTTCAGCAAGCGCAAAGGATGGAGAATAAAATTAGTATCCTCTAAAGCAGTCGGTCCGGTGCCGCGACGGGGAAAAGTGGCGATTAATTTTTGCCAGTGATTGAGAACATTTGTATTAAAAGTTTTGTCCCGGCCGAGATGATAATAAATTCGTTCGGCTTTTTCGAGATATTGGGGTAATTTTTCCTCCAATTCTTCGATAGAATAGGCCTCATCAGCAGCAAAAATCTCCTTTGCTCCTTCCACACCGTGGAGATAGCCAGTCCAGGTTTCTTTTTCGGGGTCTTTTGGCTGCACGAACAGGATAAACTGATGTTCGGGGTGATGGGGTGCTAAAACCGCCACCGCCTCCGGTTCATTAAATCCTGTCAGGTAAAAAAAGTCACTATCCTGACGATAGGTGTATTCTACGTCATTGTGCATGACCGCCATGGGCGCACTGCGAAAAATTGCGGTTCCATGGCCGATTTTTTCCATTACCTGCTGACGACGCTGCTGAAACTCTCTGCGATCGATGCCCATAGATATTCCTAAAAATGTCACAATAAGTCTTAGAGTCTATTATCGCTAAGTAGGTAGGCGTTAAAAGTTGTCAGATGCCCCCCTTATCAAGGGGGGATTAAGGGGGGACTAAGGGGGGATCGGCACCCCCCTTATCAAGGGGGGCAGGGGGGATCGAACCTAAAATCCATTTTTAATTTAATTATAACCAGCTACTTAATCTTTTTAGTTTATGACCCCTGAAGAACCGGATTTTTCCCAAGATATCATCGAAAGGCGCTCGTTTACCCTAGCAGATTTTATCGCTCAAGAGGGGGCGGATTTCCTCAAAGGGGAATCTCCTGTCCCCAAATTAGTGCAAGTTACCACAGAGATTAAACAATTTATTGCCGCTAATTTAGGTGATTCTTCGGGAGCTTTGCAGATAATTTTACAGCTTATCGTCGATGAAGAATTAACAAAAGTCAGTCAAAATTTAGATAATCCCGTTCAAGCTTTACAGTTAATCCTAGAAGAAATTTTAGACAATCAAGAATTACTCTATGAATTAGTACACCGAGTCGATGTGAAATGGGGACAATTATACGGGGAACGTCCCTATTTTCAAAAACCCCATCAAAAACCTCACCCTGAAGACGAATACACCCACAATTCCGTCAGAGATAAGTTAGTCAGTTTATTAGCCAGATTAGAAGCGAATAAGTAGTAGAGCCTATAGCAGTTATTAGGAGACTCCGAGACAATGCCCTATCAAGACATACCTTATCTTTAGGAAAAACTCTGTATTTTCATTATTTCTTAATAGAGAGACTAACAGGACTGACAAGGATCATCTATCCCTAGACAGACCACCAGGGTGGTCAGAGGTGAAAATAGGTGTAAGATGAAAAAATTCTCCGATCACTGTTGCTCTATCCCCCGCGTGCCTACCTATTCCTACTATACCGCCGATGTTTTTAGCGATCGCATTTTTGGCGGTAATCCCCTGGCGGTTTTTCCGGAAGCGTCTGGATTAACCCGCACCCAGATGCAAAAAATCGCCGCCGAATTTAACTTCTCGGAGACAGTCTTCGTTTTTCCGCCAGAAACGCCCCAAGGCACTAAAAAAGTCCGGATTTTCACCCCCAGTACCGAATTACCCTTTGCTGGTCATCCTACCGTCGGCACAGCCTATATTTTAGCCCTAATCGCTGCTATTTCCCCCCACCAAGAAACCACGATTTATCTAGAGGAAGGAGTCGGTTTAGTACCGGTGAAAATTCTCATGGAGGGGGAAAAACCAGTCTATAGTGAGTTAAAAGTGGCACAATTGCCGGAATTAGTGACGGATAATCATGCTCTCGATGATTTAGCGGCGATTCTTTCCCTCAGCGTTGCCGATTTCCTACCCGGTTATCCCCCCCGCGCCTTTTCCTGCGGTCTCCCTTTTTTATTCATCCCCGTCAAAAATCGAGATGTTTTGGGGAAAATCAGAGTTAATCTAACTCTCTGGTCATCATTATTAGGTCAATCCCCTGCTAACTCCCTTTTTGTCTGCTGTTTTGACCCAGAATCACCCCAATCTCGTATTTATGGCCGAATGTTTGCCCCCGGTTTGGGAGTTATGGAAGATCCCGCCACTGGTTCGGCTGTGGCCGCTTTAGCGGGCTATCTAGGCGGGTTAGAATCTTCTAGGGAAGGGATGAATCAATGGACGATAATCCAAGGAGTGGAAATGGGCAGACCCAGCAGTTTACAATTAAAGTTTCAGAAAAACAACCGGTCAATCACGGAAGTTTCTGTGGGTGGTGCATCAGTTCTAGTCTGCCAAGGCAAGATGATAATTCCCGATGGGGAAACAAAAAGTGATATAAACAGGTCATTGTGATAGCAATCACTGAAGTTAGTAAAAAGGAGATGAACAATCTTAAAACATTAAGACCTGCAAGGAGCAATCTCCGTTTTCTGGGATGGATAAGAATAAATTTGACAGGGTATAGGGAAAAATATAAAATTTCTAGAGGGATAACCAAGAAAAAAAACAGCAGTTATCTTAATGACGAGGCAGTAAGCAAAACGAGGTTATACTTTGTTTTTCTGGGAAACCCTGTCAGAGGCAGTGGAATGTCTATAGTTAAACTCTATTATAATTAATCATTATGATCACCTCTTATCAGGAACTACAAAAAAAACTTAGTTTGTCGTTACACGACTTAAATAATCTTGCCGACAAATTCCGAGAAAGTTATGATATTATAGTATCTTCAAACGAAATCAATGAGAATCACGGTGTCGGGGTTCTTTTAAAGAGAATTTTCCCTGATACCAGTGGGATAGTCTCCTTACGAACCACTAATCTCTACGGAGGAGAGCAAGATTTTGGAGTCCATAATTTTTGTCTGGATGTGCGAGGTTGTTCCTACGGGGAAATTTTATTAAAGATCCAAAATTTATTTGTTCATTTAAAACCGAAAAGAGTCCTAGTAATTCCCTACTTTGTCGAAGATTTTTATGTGGCCATAGCCCTAAAAGCCCTCTTTCAAGTACCCGTTTGTACCTACCTGATGGATGATCAAAACATCTATGTCAGGGCTGTGGCCGATGGGATTGTTAAGCAATTAATCGATAGCAGCGATCTAATTTTAGGCATTTCTCAGCCTCTTTGTCAAGCCTATAGTAAAAAATACGAAAGAAAAATTTGGTTTGTACCGCCCCTAGTAGAAAGTTATTTAATACCCCCAGAAATTACCGTCCCCGATTCTATGGCAAGAGGGATTTTGATCGGTAATATCTGGTCTCAGACTTGGTTAGAAAATCTCAGGCAATTATGTCGAGAATCCCAGATCAAATTAGATTGGTATGGCAATCCTAATCGTCAATGGTTGCAATTCCAAGAAGCAGAGTTAGAACAAGATGGTATCTTTTTTAAAGGTTACTGCAGCCAAGATGCTCTCATCTACTACTTACGTCAAGCCCCTTTTGCAATCGTTCCCACCGCCAGTTCTGAAAACGAGCAAGATCGTCCCGAATTCGCCTGTTTGAGTTTACCTTCCCGCATTCCCTTTATTACCGCCGTTGCTAATACTCCGATCATTATTGTTGGTCGTGAAGATAGTGCCGCCGCTCAGTTCGTCAAAGAATTCGACCTAGGAACTGTCTGTGATTATAAAGCTCAAAGCCTATTAACAGAAATAGAGAAACTGCGAAGAGAAAGCAATCAACTGCGGCTCCGTTATTCCAGTCAAAAATTAGCCAAAAGCTTAAAAGCCGATCATTTTGATGATTGGCTCTGGAGATCGTTAGAACAGGGAAAACCCATCGATAATCGCTTTGAACAATTCGAGAAAAATAGCCTTAAGTGCAGTGTGATCGTCACCGCTAGTGAAGTCAATCAAAGTCACGGGACAGGAGCCTTGGTCAGAAGAATCTTTCCCGATGATAGCGAGATTATTTCCATCCGTTCCGATAATCACTATGGCGGTGAACAACAATTCGGGGTCTTAAGCTTCCATCTTGACCATAAGAAAATGTCGCGACCGGCGATATTTCAATCAATTCTACAAACTCTCGGACACCATCAAGTCCAAAAAGTTTTTTGTGTCCCCTACTATGCCAGCGACATTCTGACATCGATCGCTATTAAGGAATTATTTAATGTTCCCCTTGCCACCTACATCATGGACGATCAGAATATCTGCGTTCAGGAGATATCCGATGATTTGATGAAAGAGTTTTTAAGCAAATGTTCCGTTCGTTTTGCCACCCATCCCGAACTCCGCGACGCTTACGAGAATAAGTACGGCTACAAATTTTGGCTCCTACCAGCGATCGTTCCTCACCGTCTAATTAGTAGTGAAGTTGCCGAAGTTTCTCCCCAACGCTGTCAAGAAAAATGGGGAGCTTTATTAGGGAGCATTTGGAGTCCTCAATGGTTTCAATCTCTTTTAGAGAGTATTCAAGGAGCAGGAATTAAACTAGATTGGTATGGCAATTCTAACTATTATTGGCTTAAAGAATCTGCCGCAGAATTAGAAAAATGGGGACTTTATAGCCAAGGACTTTATCCCGAAGAACAACTAGGACAACAACTACAAGCATATCCCTTTGTTATTGTTCCCACCGGAACCATGGACGAAAGAGATGATCGGACAGAATTATCTCGTCTTAGTTTACCTGGCCGGATTATTTTTAACCTCGCCACCGCTAACACCCCAGTAATTCTTTTAGGCAGTAATAAAACCTCGGCCGCTAACTTTATTAATCGCTTTCAAATTGGTGTGGTTTGTGATTATACGCCTGAAAGTTTGGCAGCAGCCGTGGACCACGTTCTTAACCCCGAAAATCAGCAAAGAATGCGAGAAAATGCCGTTAAGGTAGCGGCAAAATTCTCTGATCAAGATATTAACGATTGGGTGTGGCAGTCCCTAGAAAAAGAACAAGCAGCCGATGACAGATTTGAAGCGATTTTACCTCGATCGCCGATCGATTTAGTTCACTTTATTGAGCCACCCGTCCCCAAAAAGATTTATAAAGACTATATGCCAGTTTATCAAGTCATGCGACGTTTACGAGGGCAAAAATATCAGCCCGATTTTGTGGTTGATGTGGGAGCTTCCCACGGTATTTGGTCTCATACCGCTAGTCAATTATTCCCAGAAGCTCGCTTTATCCTCATCGATCCGCTAATCTCAAAATACGAGCAATCGGCCAGAAATTACTATATCTGTAATATTCCTAAAGCGGAATTACTAGAAATTGCCATCTCTAATCAAGCTGGTCAGTTAAGTTTTCAAGTTTCCCCCGATTTGTACGGTAGTTCCTTACTTACTCCCGCCGATTTTAGAAACTATGAAACGATTACAGTGGCGGTAAAAACCCTCGATCAGGTGGCGACAGATCAGCAAATTTCTGGCAGAGGAATATTAAAATTAGACGTGCAATGTGCCGAGCATATCGTCTTAGAAGGAGCCAAAGAATTTATCGCTCAGGTGGATTTAGTCGTTGCTGAACTCTCCTTTATTCGCTATGATCAGAACGCTCTCGTCTTCAATGAAATGCTTAATCTTTTGGATCAGCTTGGTTTCCGTTATTATGACGAAACCGGCGAATGGAGATCCCCCATTGATGGCACACTCCTCCAAAAGGAAGTGGTTTTTATTCGCCAAGATTTGTTAGTTCCTGAAACTAGCCGCAAAATTGAAAATTCTCCCAGTCAAGCTTAAGACAATTTCCCTAATCACTAGCCAAAATGATCAAACAATTATTAGCCAAAAATAAAATAGTTCAGCGATTTAAAGCAGTCAAAGATTTATTTCTAGAAAAACTTGATTCACTCAGTCATGTCCAACTGGAACAAATCCAAAAACTGGAAAAACTGGAGAAACTGGAGAAACTTAATCAGCTTGATCCCTTAGCTTTTAAGGTTGAGCAACTCAATAACTCCACGGAGCAAATCCGACAAGAAAATACAGAAACCAAGCGAAAGGCTGATTTATTACTGGAAAATCAAGCTTTTTTACTGAAGTTTTCCGTAGATATAATTAAAAATATTCAAGTCTTGACGGAACAACTCCAGACAAATCACAGCCAATCTCAAAAACAGCACGAATTAACTCTCGACACTTTCCAAAAAATAGCCAGCCAATCTCAAAAACAGAACGAATTAACTCTCGACACTTTCCAAAAAATAGCCAGCGATGTGAGATTAGACTCCCAAAAACATAATGATATAATTCTCGATTCTTTCCAGAGAATTTATGAAGCTTACCAACAGCAAAGTGATGCTGTTTTTGGAACCATACAAAAAATACAAGAAAATCTCCATCAAATCAGCGAAGACAACCGCCAAATCTTTGAAGATATTCACTCTCAAAAATATAAAGTCATTACGGATCAACAATATTTTCAAGATTTAGACATCGAATTAATGACTTATTTATATTCCTATCTTCCCCATCGTCTTGCAGTAGATATTGGCGCTAATCGAGGCGATGTTTCTAGTCGTCTCCTACAAGCTGGTTATCAAGTTTATGCCTTTGAACCTTTTCCTGCTGTAATCGATAAGCTCAAAAATCGCCTCGGTGATCATCCTAACTTTCGGCTTTTTCCCTTTGCTCTCGGTTCCGAAAATCAAACCCAAGAACTCCATATAGCAACCGATGAAACCCCAGACAACACCTATCAAGATGCCAGCTTTTATAGCAGTTTAACTAAGCATTCTCTTTCCGAAGGTTTAGTATTTACCGATACTATTCCCGTTACTGTTAAAACCCTAGCTAGTCTCCAGGATGCCGAGGAATTACCTAAAGATATTGGTTTGGTTAAAATTGACACAGAAGGCTTTGATTTAGAAGTAATCAAAGGTATGGGTAACTATCGTTATCCCGTGGTAGTTGCGGAATTTTGGGATAAAAATTTCCCCTTTGGTCGTTCGGGAGCGATGAATCAATTACCAGATTTAGTCAAGGCAATGAAAGAAAGAGATTATCATTGGCATCTAGTTATCTATCGTATTTGGGGCAGTTCCGACGTTAGTTATTACTGTAATTCTGCCTATTCCCTCGATAATTCCTGGGGCAATGTTTTCTTTTTCCAAGATTATCAGGTCTTTCATCAAGCCTTACTTTGGTGTGCTTCCGTTATGCCAGCCACCTACTTTTCAGCTTAAATTGTAATTGGTAGAATTTTAGTTAAAATCTGCTAACAAATTAGAATGGAAAACAGCAATTAAAGAGTAAAATTATGGCAAGTAAATTTCAAGAGTATGTCAGTCAATCAGTTTCGGTTGAGGGATTTTTTATGGAGCAAGCCGCCATAACTTGGGATTGCTTACTAAATTATCAAACCAACCATAATATCAAAGGTAATTTTTTAGAAATAGGAGTGTGGAAAGGAAAATCAGCTATTTTATCTTGTCTTCATGCTAACCCAGAAGAAACCTGTCTATTAGTTGACTTGATTATGTTTGACGAAGCCCAAGAGCTTCTCAAGAATTTACACTCTAACAGTAATTTTTATCGATGTAAATCTCAAAATTTTTGGCAAAATGAAGCTAATCTTCACCAGTTTTTTTCCAGCTGTAGATGGCTCCACATAGATGGTGCCCATTCCGGTTCTGCTTGTTTTAACGATTTACAGATTGCTAACCAGCTTTTGAGTGAGGAGGGAATAATTTGTATTGATGACTTTTTTAATCCCAGTTATCCCCAGGTGACAGCCGCAGTTTTTAACTTTCTCGCTCAATTTCCTTTTTCTCTGAAAATTTTCCTGTGTGGTTTTAATAAAGGTTATTTAGCTCGCCCCTACTACTGCGACAACTATCTTCGTTATTTATTGGAGAATTTTCATAATGATTTATCGATGATAAACTATTCAGAAAAAATCACTCTCTACAAAACCTCTATGCCAGGAGATTTTAACTGCTTTGGTATGCGTGAATATCAAGGCAAAAAAATTGTGGGACTAGATGAAGATGACAGCAAAATCTTCATCTAGAGTTAAGTAGGTAGGCGTTAAAAATTATCAGACACCCCCCTTATCAAGGGTTGATTCATGAATCAACCCTACCATGAATCAACCCTTGGGACTAAGGGGGGATCGAACCTAAAATCCATTTTTAACTTAATTATAACCAGCTACTTAGACTCTATAGATTAATTGCTCAAAAACAATTATTGGTTGGAGACAGAACAGAATTGGGTAGGGATTATGACTCACAACAATAATAGACTTAAAGAGAATTACCAAAAAATGCTTGATGACTTAGATCCTCAAGTCCTCCAGTTGGATCGACAGGTATTTAAACGACTACAAAACCTAGGTTACACCCCGAGGGTGATCTTTGATGTGGGTGCTTCTAATAGTGGCTGGTCCTACTATATCAAACAGGTGCTGCAGGAAGCTGAATTTTATCTCTTTGAACCCCTCATCGACTACAGCAGCGACTATCGGGAATTAATCTCAGAAATTCTGCGAGTCTATCCTTCCTTTCATCTACACAAATACGCCCTAGGTGAAACCTGCGGCGAGGTGACGATGAATGTTTCCACGGACGTGGTGAGCAGTAGCCTCTTGCCAACCGGTGATGATAGTCAGCCCACCACTCCCATCTCGGTGCAAATGTTAACAATTGATGACGCAATTGCCCGACTTGGTTTACCCCATCCCCAAGTGATCAAAATTGATACCCAAGGCTCGGAGTTGTCTATACTTAAAGGGGCCGTTAAAACCCTACCTAAAGTCGATATTCTCTTTCTCGAATGCTGGCTCTATCGGGGCTATGGCAAAAAAACTCCCCTCTTAACCGAAATCGCCGATTGGTTATTATCCTTTAATTTTCGGCTTTGGGATGTGGCCGATGCCTATCGCGATCAAGGGGGAGTGCTAACCACATTAGATTGTATTTTTGTAAATACTCAAGCCGGTATTGCCCCGATTTGGTACTATGAGAACTAGAGTGGCTTGACTTTCCTAACCCGTCTAGTCCTTGCCGTGCGAGGGAAAAGAAGAACAGTCTATTTTCTTCTTAGATATACGATAGACCAAGTACCAAGTTGGAGAGCAAGGGACAGGATTAAACAGTCCTTAGATCACTATTTCGGGAAGGGGAAACTGAGCCATACTTAAGAGGGCTTTTCCTACCCCCAGTTTTTCATGCGGGAAAAACTGGGGGTCAAGCCACCATTCAGACTGTCCAAGGAATAACTTTTTTATGTCCACAGGATTTCTACTTGCCCAAACGGGAAAGACTTGTTATAATTTTATCCGAGTAGCCGTTAGGGTCCCCCGACCTCTGGACGGACTCAAATTATCATAACCGTGAGGAGTTGAGATTAAAAACATGGCAATCAGTCAAGAAGTGTACGCTTCGTTAAATATTCTTTATGCTTCCCAAGCTCCGTCAGCCTCTGACATTAGCTTGTGGCAGACTAACCCTAGCTTGACATCCCTAAGCTGGGAAGAAACGGTTCTTGTTTTCGCCAATTCGGATGCGGCCAAAGAAACCTATCCCCTCTTGGCGGCCCCTGGGGCCGCCACCGATGCTACCAGAAAGCAGTACGTTCTAGAGGTCTTTAACAATGCCTACGGCCTACAAGAAGCCGATTTAGATGCCGCCGAGATTGACTACTGGGTTAACTGGCTCGGTCAAACCAATTCCGACGGTAGTCCCGCCGACAGCGATGGCAACGGCATCCCCAATATTCTGGATTTTCCCATCGTCCTTAACCAGTTCCAGCCCCCTGCAATTCAACAGGCCCTGCTCAACCGGGCAGAAGTAGCTCTTGATTTCGCTGCCCAGTTCCAACTGCAAGGTATTACTAGCTTTACCGAGGAATACTACAACACCTCTTGGAGCATCCTTGAAACCGTCACTGCCTCTGCGGCTAGTGTTACTGCGGCCAAAGACCTTAATATTTTGGCGGCCCAGGCGGCGGCTGGTGTGGGCAACAGTGCCATCCTCACCGCAGGTGTGGACATACTCACCGCCAATAGCTTCCTCGCTCCGACGGTCAATAATTTCGGTGAATTTAACGCCACCTTCAACAGTGGTGACAAGCTCACCGGTTCCGGCACCAACCCCACCCTGACAGTTCTCAACACCGGTGGAGCCACCCTCAATACCGGTCCGGTGCTACCGACGATGAAGGGCATCGAGACCCTCAAAGTGGTTAATACTGACATTGACGTTATGGTACCTGGTGATGCTAACTTATTTGTACTAGGTGCTAATGTTGTTGGGGTTAAAAATGTTGACCTATCAGATAGTACATCTGGCTTGATTCTCAGCAACTTCCAGACGGCGGTAGAAAAAGTCTCGGTCAGTCGTACTGCCATCAATTCTGACGTAGAACTCGGTATCACTATTGCGGGTGCCGCTCTAGCGGGTAGTGAAGATACGGTGGCTGTAACTCTCGATCAGGTGGGTCGCTATAGCCCCGTCACCGGTGCTGCTATCGGGTTCTTAACCTTAGGACTTAACCCAGTATCCGGTGGCAATGGTTACGAAAAAATTTCCATCGCAAGCAAGGGTCTAGCCAACGCTGTGAAGGCACTAACCGCCACTGGCTCGAAGGAAATCACCATCACTGGAGATCAGGATCTCCTCATCGCTGCTGCTCTCCCCAACACCGCCACCAAGCTGGACGCTTCTGCCCTTGAAGGTGATCTGGACGTGACTGCGGGCAACGGCACAGTGGATTTCGTCGGCGGCAAAGGTGATGACACTTTCCGTTTCCTTGCAGGTACCTTCACCGCTACCGATAAAGTGGACGGTGGCGACGGTGCCAACACTTTGGTAGTAGTGGCGGCAGATGCAGAAACCATTATCGCGGCCGATGCCAACATCAAAAATATCCAAAGCCTGACTTTATCTACTGGTGGCACGGCTACCAAGACTCTCCGGGCTGACCTAATCGGTGATAAGATCACCACGGTGACCCTAGCCGCACCGACTTTCGGTGACTACACGATCCGCTTTGCCGCAGGTGCCAACTCGGTTAACGTCTTCGAAGATACACCTTTCTTGGCTACTCTCAACGTAGAAGCCAATGGTGGTGGTAACAACGATTCTTTGACCTTCACCATCGACGGCGATGACCCCGGAACTCCTTTATTAATAGAGAAGGCTAATATTGATGTCGGCAACCTCAACCTGAATAACACCAACACGCCTAACCGCTCGATCGAGCAACTTAAGCTTGTTGTCAATAACTCCGGTGCTGGTACTCATACTATTGGCGCGATAACCCTTCCTCAGGCCGCTGGTGTGGTGGAAACCATCACCATCACTGGTAACTCCAGCCTGACAATCGGTGGTGCAGTGAAAGCCGAGAAACTGGATGCTTCCGGCCTGACGGAGGCAACCGCCGGCACCACTGGTTTAACCATGAGCGCACCATCGGTATCCGATGTGGGAATTAACCTCACCGGCTCCACTTTCGATGATTTTCTGATTGGTAGTGATAAAAATGACTTCATCAGTGGTGGTGCTGGAAAAGACACCATCACCGGTGGTGCTGGTGCTGACCAAATCAAACTAGGGGATGGGTTCGATACGGTTCGCCTCAAAGACGGTACAGCGGGGGCTGTGGGTAAGCTGAATCAGCAGGAGGACTACACCACCGTCACCGATTTCCTCACTGGCGCTACGGCAACCACAACAGACCAGATTCAGGTTTCTGCATTCCTTAATGGTGGTTTCATTTTCGACCAATTTAATGGTGGTATTGTCTTGGCTGGTGATGCTGTGGTTACCAGTGATGTGGCTCAAGGTGCTAGTGTTGACTATTCAACTCTCACTACGAATTTCCTGAGAATTACTGGTAATGGCAATACCGTTGCCGCTAACTCCGCCCAAGCGGGCTTTAATGAGGCCATCGCTGGTGGAGAGGTCACGGTTGCTTTCGCGTTTGATGATTTTCTCACCTCCTACTACGATTCTGCTAACAAACAGATGGTACTTGGTCAGGTTAATGCTGGTGGTGATGCCAAAATTAATACGGGAGATGCTTTCACCGTCATTTCCCGCGTGACCATGACTGCCGCGGATTACAACAACTTCGGCAACGCTCAGTTTGGTACGTTTATCTAATCCTCTGCCCCTCGGCTAGAAAAAACCTCCCCTTATTGGGGGGGGTTTTTGGTTTTTTCCAGTTCCAGGGTTCTACCTTTGCGTCCTGTGAGTAACGCACAGAAAACGGGTTTCTCCGAGAAACCCGTTTTCTACCTTTGCCCCTACTTTTTCAGCTTTTCTGGGGGCAGTAGTAGGGTTAATTCATGAATTAACTCTCATAGTAGGGTTAATTCATGAATTAACCCTACCCTTGATAAGGGGGGTGTCGATCCCCCCT
>NZ_JADBVE010000301.1:0-15022 GCF_020245285.1 Microcystis sp. M31BS1 | reverse complement strand
GACTTTCAAAAACCTTGCATTATCCTTCTTGTAGTACATCGCTTGGTACACAAAACAAGGGCAACAAAGCCTGAAACGACTGGCTACTGACTCCTGACTCCTGACTCCTACCCCCAGGAAAAACTTTTTCAGCAGACCCTAACTAAACATCGATTGTAGTCTCCAAAAAGGATAGATACACCTAGGTTAATTCCTAGAGAAGTAATTTCGGTGCTGTCAACCAGAATAACTGACACTTACCTAGGGGATTTTCTTGATTGGGAACCTCTAGACCAATTATTCCCGCTTTTTTGACCGATAATTTCCCTTGAAACTTGCCCCAAACTAGCATTTCCGTCCAATAGCCTAAATCCGGTTCGTGGCCTACCAGTGCGATCGCATTTTCCTCTCGCTGATAGTCGGACTTTTGCCACCATTGCACCCAATCTTGAATATTGCCATTGGGCGATAGGGGATTAAATTGCTCAATTTTACGGCTTAAACCCGCTTTTTGCAAAATTTCGGCGGTTTGCACGGCACGCACCAGGGGAGAAGTCAAAATTAGGTCAAATTTCACCCCCAACTGTCCTAATCTTTGGGCAATTTT
Organism: Microcystis sp. M31BS1; assembly: GCF_020245285.1. Classification (NCBI taxonomy): domain Bacteria; kingdom Bacillati; phylum Cyanobacteriota; class Cyanophyceae; order Chroococcales; family Microcystaceae; genus Microcystis; species Microcystis sp. M31BS1. Next base: position 14,436 of record NZ_JADBVE010000301.1, on the reverse strand, counting down.
AGCAGTTTTGGCCCTACCTTCCTCGGTTAAAGGACGTTCCCCATCGTTGAGATAATCCCCCGATTGTCCTGCTAATCCATGACGCACAAAATAAAGTTTCATATCAGTGTTAGGTCGGTCTTGGCAATGTTAACAGATAGCTGAGGTCTAATAGCTAGGTGCGAATTACCTTTTCATCTGGGTTAACTAGATGGGAAAGTTTCTGTTTAATTTGGGTGTCATACAGTTCCCACTTAAGTTTTGCGTATTCGGCATTATTATTAAAACCACCGAGGAAACCGATAGGAATTTCAAAACCTCCGGCCATGTAACGACCACCACCAAAAAAGCGACCTTGGTTATCCTGTCCGAAAGCTTCCTTGAGAAATTCATCGGGATCTAGGGTAATTTTGCTGGTACGCATAGAACCAATGACTAACTCGATATCCTCATCTTCATCGTGAACGATACCATAAACTAAAGCCGTGTGAACATTTTCTTCTGTCACCAAAAAATCGGCAGCCTGGGGAATCGCATCTCGGTCATCATAACGCAAATAACCCACCCCGGCGATCGAATAATTATTTTTAATAATACGGTTTTTTAGAGACCGTTCGATCACATCCATCACCCGTCGGGATCTGGCCGATTGCAGGACAGCGTTTAATAATTGAGCATCGTAGAAACGACTGAGATAACCAGCAGCGATAAATTCACATTCTTGCGCTTGCATTAAATTATTCGTATCCGATCGCAATCCGTGCATCAAAGCTGTGGCACACTTAACATGGACGGTATCGCTAGTATTAAAACTTATTAACCCTTTTTGGATATATTGGGTTAATATCGTCGCTGTTGCCCGGATTTGGGGACGAATATCGACAAATTCCGCCTCTAGCTCCCCTTGGCGAGTATGATGATCAATCACGGCAATAATGGGAATTTTTGCCTGTTTAACCAGAGTGGTTAACTGACTATTGGTTCCCTGACCATCGACAAAAACACAACCCTGATAAACCGAAAGATCTCTATCCTTGAGGGTATGGACTCCCCAACGTTTAGCCGGTAAACCCGTTAGTTTTACCAAAGCGACATTTTCCTGATGGGAGAGAGTACCCGCATAGACTATATCACAGTGAATATCGTACTGTTCGGCGATAATTTGATAGGCCCAGGCACTAGAAAGAGCATCGGGATCTGGGAAATCCTGCATCACCACAATTTGATTTTCGCCGCGATGATTTTCCAAAGTACGTCGCAGGCGATCGATCAGGGAAATAAGTAGGGTATCATTACTAACCGTGACTGGAGGAAGGGGACATACTGCCGACGCTTCCCCTACCACTACATCGGTTTCGAGGGATTTGGCAGGAACTAGACTCAGTAATTCAGCCATCATTTTTAGAAAAGTTCGCTTAAAGGTAGATTCAGTCAGGATTTGTTGAGTTAATTAATTCTAGACGATATTCTGGCTCGATCGGTTTATCTCAAATATTAAGCTTTTCTAGCCCCTAGCTCCCCACTGTCGGGCTATAACTCTAGTCTATCAAAAGACCTCTCCTGTTTGTTCTGGGAGAGCGGTGAAGGCAATTAACCATCGCTGCCATTACTTGAGAAGATAGATACTATACAGAATCCCTTAATTTTCCCCTCACGCTCGACCATCTACCTAATTCTTGAGTGAAATTTCATGGCCCAACTGGACAACATCGAAGCGATCGAAAAAAAGCTCTGGAAAGCGGCCGATACTCTGCGAGCTAATTCTAACTATGCCAGTAACGAGTATTTTCTGCCCGTTATGGGCTTGATTTTCCTCCGTCATGCCTATAGTCGTTTTCTCAAGGTTAAGAGGGAAGTAGAGGCGGATTTACCGAAGCGACAGGGTAAAACACGCTCCTTAATCAAAGAAGATTTCTTGTGCAAAGGAGCCATCTATCTCCAAGAAAAAGCTCAGTTCGATTTTCTGGTGGCGCTCCCCGATAGCGTCAATCGATCGACCTCCTTAATGGAAGCAATGCTATCGATCGAGGGGGATTATCCACCTTTAGGGGGTATTTTACCGAAAACAGAGTACCAAGAGCTAGATAACGTGGTATTAGGAAATTTACTACGGATTTTAAACCCGGAAGAGTTAAAAAAAGCGGACGGGGATATTTTCGGGCGAATTTACGAATATTTCCTAACTCAATTCGCTAATCTCAAAGCTCACGATAACGGAGAGTTTTTTACTCCCGTTTCTTTAGTATCTTTGATCGCCAATGTTTTAGAACCCGATCACGGATTGGTTTTCGATCCTGCCTGTGGTTCGGGGGGAATGTTTGTCCAGAGCGCACATTTCGTTGAGAGACAGCGCATCAATCCCCAGATGTTAACTTTTAAAGGGTTAGAGAAGAATCCGACCACGATTCGTTTAGCCAAGATGAATCTCGCAGTTCACGGTTTAGAAGGGGATATCCAAAAAGCGATCACCTACTACGAGGATCCGCTGGCATTAGCTGGGAAAGTAGATTATGTAATGGCCAATCCTCCCTTCAACGTGGACGAGGTGGACAGTAAGGTAGATGGTGATGAGCGCTTACCCTTCGGATTGCCGGGGGTTAATAAAAGTAACAAAGTTTCCAACGGTAACTATCTATGGATCAGTTACTTCTACAGCTATCTCAATGATCGAGGAAAAGCCGGTTTTGTTATGTCTTCCCAAGCTTCCAGCGCCGGGAGAGACGAAGGCAAGGTAAGACAGAAGTTAATCGAGACGGGAACGGTGGACATAATGATCGCGATCCGCTCCAACTTTTTCTATACCCGCTCCGTACCCTGCGAGTTGTGGTTTCTCAATCGAGGAAAACCCGCCGAGCTTCAAGATAAGATATTAATGATCGATGCCCGCAATATTTACCGGAAAGTAAACCGGACGATCAACGATTTTAGCCCAGAGCAGTTACAGAATATTCTCTCGATCGTCTGGCTCTATCGGAGCGAATCGAAGCGTTTTATCGATTTGGTTGTCGGTTATTGCCAGAGTATCGATCGAGAGTATCAGGGATCGATCGCTCTTTTACAAAACTATCGCGAGCATCTGGATAAGTTAACCGAGGCCCTAGAGAAATTTTATAATCTCATCGATGAAAAAGACGGAACATGGTTAGAACTCCGAACAGCATCTGAGCTTTTCAAAGATGACATGGATAAATACGCCAGTTTCCCTGCGATTTCCTATAACGCTGATGATTTAGAGACTTTACACGAGGCTGTCCGCTGTTATCACGAATACGGCGAATTTAGCCGGGATCTGGGCAAACAGGCGGATCTGGTGAATAAATTATTAGGTCGAGCGATCGAGCGTGCGGAGAAGGATCTGGGGGCAAGAGATAGTAAACTGTGGTGGAATTCCCGCGAACTCAACACCTTACGCAAAGAAGCCGATACAAGCCGTCAGAATGCGATCGAACAGCTTAAATCGGTTCGTGGTTTCTACCGTCACGCTCACTGGTTATTAGAAAGGTTCCCCGATGCCAAGCTGCGGGATGTGGAAGGGTTGGTTAAAGTGGTCGATCGCGAGGAGTTACAGGCGAATGATTGGAGTTTAACCCCCGGACGCTATGTCGGCGTTTCCCCAGAGGAGGAAGATGAGGGTTTCGATTTCGAGGAAACGTTACGCGAAATTCATCTGGAGTTAAATGATCTCAACTCCGAGGCGATTCGTTTAGCTGATGAAATTGCGAAGAATTTTGAAGGGTTGGGGATTTAGTCAGTCAAAAATCTTAAAAATCGAGGTAATTTATCGTTGATTGATTTATTAAGGAGTAGTTTTTAAATATGAAATGGTCAAAAGTTGCTTTAGGATCTCAAATATATATAAAACATGGGTTCGCTTTTAAGGGTGAATTTTTCTCGGATTCAGGAAAATATATTTTACTTACTCCGGGTAATTGCCATGAAACAGGGGGATTAAAATTAAAAGGAGACAAGGAAAAATATTATGTTGGTGATGTACCAGAAGAGTTTATATTGCATCAAAATGATTTGCTCGTAGTTATGACAGATTTGGTTCAGTCTGCTCCAATTCTGGGCGGTGCGTTGCTAATTCCAGAAAATGAAAAATACTTGCATAATCAACGATTAGGATTGGTTAATATTCTAAATCAAAAAGAACTTGATAAAAAATACCTTTATTATTTATTAAACACGCATAATTATAGATCGCAAATCAAAGGCTCGGCTACAGGTACAACCGTAAAACATACAGCACCAGAACGTATTTATCGTTGTTTAGTACCTTTACCGTCTCTACAAGTTCAACAGAAAATCGCCGATATCCTCTCCAAATATGATGATTTAATCGAAAATAATCGCCGCCGCATCGATTTATTAGAACGTTCAGCCCGTTTACTTTACAAGGAATGGTTTGTCCGTTTACGCTTCCCCGGACACGAACACACCCCGATTATCGATGGTATTCCTGAAGGGTGGGAGAAGGGACAAGTATCTGATTTTTATAAGACCGCATCTGGAGGAACACCTAGTCGTAAAAATCCAGATTTTTTTACGGGCGATATAAATTGGGTAAAAACTCAAGAATTAAATAATAGCTTCATTTTTAAGACTGATGAAAAAATCACTGAAGAAGCGATTAAAAATTCATCGGCGAAAATTTTCCCTGCTCATACCGTATTAGTGGCAATGTACGGTGCTACTATCGGTCAAACGGCAATACTTGCCAATTCTGCGACAACTAATCAGGCTTGTTGCGGGCTTCTTCCTGATTGCCACATCGCCAATTATATACATTGCTTTTTATTTTTTAGAGAAAACAAGCAAATTTTAGCTAACTTATCTTTAGGAGCCGCTCAAAATAATATTAGTCAGGAAATAATCCGAAACTTCCCAATGTTATTACCTAGTAAAAAGGTAATGGATATTTTTTGGGAATTTACGAATAGAATTTTTGAACAAATAAAAATACTAGAACAGCAAAATCAAAAACTAAAACAAGCGCGTGACATACTACTTCCGAAACTTATGAATGGAGAGATCGAGGTGTAGAGGCGAAAGATCGATCGCACCTGTAAAAATCCCTGAAAATTGGCAATATTAATAAAATAAACCACTCCCCTGCACAATCGACCCTATGACCACCGAGGATAAAGTACAAAAACTCACCGCCAACTGTCTGCGAGATCAACTTGGTTGGCAGAGTGTCTATGCTTATAATCAAGAGGATTACGGTGAAAACAGCCTGCTCGGACGGCAAAATCAGAAAGAAGTTATCCTCAAACGCTACCTAAAACAGAAATTACGAGAATTTAACCCCAATCTTCCCGAAGAAGCCTATAAATCCGCCATTCTCCAAATCGAAGAAATCAACTCTAGTCAAACCCTTCTGGCCACCAATCAAGAGAAACATCAACTCCTTCTCGATGGAGTACAGGTGAGCTACCGCAACGCCAAAGGAGAGCTAATTAGACAAACCCTAAAAATCCTGGATTTTGACCAACCCAGCAATAACCATTTTCTAGCGGTTCGAGAACTGTGGATACAGGGGGAAATCTACCTCTGTCGCACGGATTTGGTAGGTTTTGTTAACGGCATTCCCCTACTCTTCCTAGAAGCGAAAAACCTCAACCGGGACCTAAAAGCGGCCTACGACGAGAATTTATTAAAGTATATCCGTACTATCCCCCATCTATTCGCCTATAACGCCTTTGCGATTTTAGTTAATGGCATAGATGCGAAAATAGGTAGTTTCTGCGGCAAATACGAACACTTTCATTCATGGAAACGCCTGGCCGAGAGTGACCCCGGCATTGTCGATATGGAAACCATGCTAAAAGGAGTCTGCGATAAAAATAACTTTATCGATCTGTTAGAAAATTATATCCTTTTCGATAACTCCACTGGCAAAACCTGCAAGATTATCGCCCGAAATCACCAGTTTCTAGGGGTTAACCAAGCGATCGATTCTGTGAAAAGATGGCGGGAGGGTGGGATAAAAGATAACAAACTAGGGGTTTTCTGGCATACCCAAGGCTCTGGAAAGAGCTACTCTATGGTTTTTTTCACCCGCAAAATTCGCCGTAAACTAGGCGCAAACTATACCTTCGTTATCTGTACCGATCGCGAAGATCTAGATAAACAGATCTACTATACCTTTGCCGGTTCCGGATTGACCAATAACGAGCAAGAACTCTGCCAAGCTTCCAGTAACGAACACTTGCAGAGTCTTCTGGGAGAGCATAAAGCCTATATTTTCACCCTCATCCAGAAATTCAACCAAACCGTCAATCCCGACCAACCCTACAACTCCCGAAACGATATCATCATTATCAGCGACGAAGCCCACCGAACCCAGTACGGAACCCTGGCCAGCAACCTCCGGGCTGCACTTCCGGGCGCTGGTTTTATCGGTTTTACCGGCACCCCTCTAGTCAGCAACGACGAGATCACTAAACGCTATTTCGGGGATTATGTCTCCACCTACGACTTCCAGAGAGCGGTCGAGGATAAAGCTACCGTTCCCCTCTACTATGATGCACGGGGTGATAAACTCTCGATCGCCGTCAACGACCTCAACGAACAGATCGCCGCCAAAATCGAAGAGTTAGAGATCGAAAATGTTGAGATAGAAGACCGTTTAGAAAGGGAATTAAGAAGGGATTACTACATTCTGACGGCCCCGCAGCGGTTGGAGGCGCTGGCCCGTGATTTCGTTGAACATTACAGCACCGCTTGGGAAACAGGCAAAGCCATGGTGATTTGTATCGACAAGCTCACCTGTGTCAAGCTGCATAACCTGATCGATCGTTACTGGAGCGAAAAAATCCAACAACTGAAAAAAGACCTCAAAAAAATTACCGATGACCAAGAGGAAAACTATCGTCAGCGTCAGATTCAATGGATGGAAGCAACCCTAACGGCCGTGATCGTCAGCGAGGAACAGGGAGAGATCGACAAATTCCAGAAACACGGGTTAGATATTACCAGCCATCGCAGTGTAATCAAAAATGGCTTTGAACTGGCGGACGGTAAAAGAATCAGCCCGGAAAATGCCTTTAAACAAGCCGATCACCCCTTTCGGATCGCCATCGTCTGCGCTATGTGGTTGACCGGTTTCGATGTTCCCTCCCTCTCCACCCTCTACCTCGATAAACCCCTAAAAGCTCATACGCTCATGCAAGCGATCGCTCGTGCTAACCGGGTTAACGAGGGCAAAACTAACGGTTTAATCGTGGATTACTGCGGAATCCTCAAAAATCTCCGCCAAGCTCTCGCCGATCTCGCCCAAATTTCCGATCAGGGACGCAGGGAAGACCATCTTAGTCTCGACCCCACGAAACCGCAAGAAAATTTACTGGATGAATTGGCCCGATCGATCGAGGCAGTTAAAGAATTTTTCGGGGAAAGTAACGCATCCCTAGACGCACTCCTCGAATATAAAATACCTAGTTTCGCCTTCAATAAAGCCATTAACGACGCGAAGGAAGCGATCAATCGAAGTGATCAGGCCCGACAAAATTTTCAACTCCTCTCCCAAGAGGTCTTCCATCTTTTTAAGGCCTGTCTTAATCAGCCATCGGTTAATCACTACCGTCCGGCTCACGACACGATTAAACTGATCTATAAATGCGTTCAAGGTGATCGGGAGAAAATAGACATCGGGGAAATTCTCTTGGAAATGCGATCGGTAATCGACGGGGCGATCGATGTAACCACCGAAGCGAGGGCCGATGATACCCCACTGTACAACATCAGTAAAATCAACTTCGAGCGTCTGAAACAGGAATTCGCTAATAGCGATCGCAAGAATACCACCGTCCAAACTCTCAAAAACGCCATCGAAAACCGTCTCCGAACAATGCTCGAGCAGAATCTGCAACGGACGAACTTTCAAGAACATTACGAGCAGATCATCGCTGATTATAATTTCGAGAAGGATCGGGTGGCGATCGAAAAGACCTTCGAGGCCTTATTAGAATTCATTCAGGAACTCGATCAAGAGTCCCAACGGGCGGTTAGCGAGGGATTAGACGAGGAATCCCTCGCCCTGTTCGACCTTTTAACCAAAGAGAATCTATCACCGCAAGAAATTGAAAAAATTAAACAGATCGCCACGCGGCTTTTGGAAACCCTAAAACAAGAGAAACTAAAGATCGATCGTTGGCCAGATAAAGAATCCAGTCGGGCGGAGGTTAAAACTACTATTCACAACTTTTTATACAGCGATAATACTGGTTTACCCGTCGATCTCTACACGGACGAAGAAGTGGAAGAAAAAACGGAAGAAGTCTTCCGTCACATCCTGCGAGTTTATCCGAGTCTGCCTTCGCCTTATTACAGCGCGGCTGCCTAGATTCTGGACTGTCCATATTTCGCTTTTCCGAAGTTGCTGATTTTAGTTCTGATAATCATCACCGTCCCTAAATATTTGCTCCGATTTTTTGTAGTAAATTTATACTACTAAGGAAGCAAAGACGAAACTCTAAGTAGGTGGGTATTAAAAATTGTCAGACACCCCCATGATCAAGGAGGATCCCCCCGCCTATCGGCACCCCCCTTATCAAGGGGGGCAGGGGGGATCAAGGACAAAATCTATCTTCAATTTAATTGAAACCACTTACTTAGGGTTAAGCAATGGTTAGACAACTGGACGACACCCCGAAAACCACAATCGTCTATCCCGATAGCGATGGTAAACCGATGGCCGACAATACAAGACAATTTCGCTGGATTACGACGATTAAAGCGAATTTAGACTGGTTATTTGCCAATGATGCCGATGTTTTTGTCGCCGGTGATTTACTCTGGTATCCCGTGGAGGGAGATAATAAGACTCGACAAGCACCCGATGTCATGGTAGCTTTTGGCAGACCAAAAGGCGAAAGAGGTTCCTATCAACAGTGGAAAGAAGAAAATATCCCCCCGCAAGTGGTTTTTGAAATTCTCTCTCCGGGTAATACCCAAACGGAAATGACCAGAAAACTACTGTTTTATGACCGTTATGGTGTGGAAGAATACTACATTTATAATCCCGATAAAAATGATTTGGGTGGCTGTATTCGTCGGGAAAATCGGCTCGAAAGTCTGGAAAATCTCGATAATTGGGTAAGTCCTCGCTTGGGCATCCGTTTTCAGTTAGCCCAACCAGAGTTACTCTTGTATTATCCCGATGGTCAACCTTTCACCAGTTACAACGAAGAACGACAACGGGCCGAAGCGGAAAGTCAACGGGCCGAAGCGGAACGACAACGGGCCGAACGATTGGCGGCAAAACTGCGGGAATTAAATATTAGTCCCGAAGAAATTTAAAAAAAATGCTCGATCGAATCAATCGATCGAGATAGTCTCGCTACAATGAAAGTAGATAAATATCAAGTCCTCTAGCTAGAGTCGCAACAGGAAGCCCAGAAAAAATGCGCTAGGGCAGGGTTGACTAAATCGACGAAGCAATCGCTAAATGGGAGTAATTTCCGTCCATTTCTGCCTAATCCTGAACAGGAGAGGCAGAACCGAAAATTTTCTATAAAATTTCGGTAAGGGTGGAAAGATCAAGTAAGTTAGCGTTAGGGCTTAATCTTCGCCACGGAAAGGTAGAACTATGACAGTTTGTGAATATCGGCCAGGTTTAGAAGGAATTCCCGCCGCCCAATCGAGTATTAGCTTTGTGGATGGGCAAAAGGGAATCTTAGAGTATCGGGGCATTCGGATTGAGGAACTCGCCGAAAAAAGTACCTTCCTCGAAACCGCCTATCTCCTTATCTGGGGTGTTCTGCCCACGGGGGCGGAACTGGAAGAATTTGCCGATGAAATCCGTTATCATCGACGCATCAAGTACCGTATCGAAGACATGATGAAATGCTTCCCCGAAAAAGGTCATCCCATGGATGCGCTACAAACTTCGGCGGCGGCTTTAGGGTTATACTATGCCCGTCGGGCTTTGGATAATCCCGAATATATCCGTCAGGCAGTAGTGCGGCTATTAGCGAAAATCCCCACTATGGTGGCGGCGTTTCAATTGATTCGCAAAGGTAATCATCCCATTCAGCCCAACGATAGTCTTGATTATGCGGCCAATTTCCTCTATATGTTGACGGAAAAAAGACCGACGGATTTAGCGGCGAAAGTTTTCGATGTCTGTTTGACTCTCCACGCTGAACATACCATGAATGCCTCGACTTTTTCGGCTATGGTGACGGCTTCCACTTTAACCGACCCCTACGGTGTCATCGCTTCAGCAGTGGGAACTCTCGCCGGTCCCCTCCACGGTGGGGCAAACGAGGAAGTATTGTTAATGTTAGAGGAAATCGGTTCGGTGGCTAATGTTCGTCCCTATGTGGAAAAATGTATCGCCAACAAACAAAAAGTTATGGGTTTTGGACACCGGGTATATAAAGTTAAGGATCCCCGGTCGACGATTTTACAAAATCTGGCCGAACAATTATTCGCGGAATTAGGTTCCGATGAATACTACGATATCGCCCTAGAATTAGAACAGGCAATGGTGGATATCTACGGCGAAAAAGGTATCTATCCTAATGTGGATTTCTATTCGGGATTGGTTTATCGGAAATTAGGCATCCCCAATGATTTATTTACCCCGATTTTTGCCATCTCCCGGGTGGCCGGTTGGTTGGCCCACTGGAAAGAACAATTAAATGCTAACCGCATTTTCCGTCCTACCCAAATCTACACCGGACAACACGATGTCCCCTATACACCGATCGAACAACGTTCTTAGATTTTATTTCCCATTCTTGATGGAAACACGGTTTCTCGCCTTTGTCAATCTCACTAGGCGAGATTTTTTGTCTCATTTCCTGTTATATTGATGGGGCAAGGAAACAGTCCAGTGGCTTTCAGCTTGGTCAGTTTCGGTGTATATAGCAAGGCAAGGTCTTTACTTCTAGATAGTCGGACAGAAAAATATTAAAGATTATGGTGAAATTTTGGCGGGGATTAACGGTATTTTTAATTTCTTGTTTATTGCTGATTTCCCTAACTGCTTGTGGTAATCCAGTTAGACGCAATCAAGTGGTCATATCGGTATTAAGTGACCCCAAAACCTTTAATGCTGTTTTATCGGCCGAATCCCCGAATATTTTTGGTTTAACCTACGAAGGACTATTAACAGAAAATCCCATTACTGGCAAAAAAGAACCAGTCTTAGCAGAATCTTGGACAATTTCCGATGATAATTTGAGCATTATTTTTACTATAAGAGAGGGTTTAAAATGGTCAGATGGTCAACCATTAACCGTTGATGACGTGGTTTTTACCTATAAAAAATTATATCTAAATCCTGATATTCCCAACAACTACCGCGATAGTTTAAGAATAGGATTAAAAAAAGAATTCCCCGTTATCACCAAACTAGATAATCGCAGAATTGAATTTAAACTACCCGAACCTTTTGCTCCTTTTTTAGATGCTGTCAGTTCACCGATTTTACCTAAACACGCTTTAGAGAAAACTATTCAGAAAAAAAGCCCCGATGGTAGGTTGGAATTTCTCTCCACTTGGGGGTTAGATACTCCTCCCGATAAAATTGTTTTTAATGGTGCTTATAAACTCAAAGAATATATCACGGGACAAAGGATTATTTTTGAGAATAACCCCTACTATTGGAAAAAAGATGCTCAGGGACAACAATTACCCCATATAACTTCAGTAATTTGGGCAATTGTTGAATCTCAGGATACAACTTTACTGCAATTTCGTTCGGGAAGTTTAGATTCTATTGCGGTAACTCCCGAATTTTTCTCCCTCTTAAAAACCGAAGAAGAAAGAGGAAATTTCACTATTTTTAACGGGGGACCTGCCTACGGAACCCAGTTTATTAGTTTTAATCTCAACCAAGGCAAACGCAACGGAAAACCCCTAGTAGAGCCGATTAAATCCCGGTGGTTTAATAACTTAAATTTCCGTCAAGCTATTGCCTATGGCATTAATCGTCAAAGAATGATTGATGATATCTATCGAGGATTGGGACAAGAACAAAACTCTTTTATTTCTATTCAATCGCCTTTTTACGATAAAACCCTGAAAGGTTACGATTATAATCCCGAAAAAGCCAAAGAATTATTATTAGAGGCCGGATTTAAGTATAATAGTGATAATCTGCTAGTCGATGCTGATAATAATCCCGTTAGATTTAACCTAATTACTAATGCAGGAAATAAAATCAGGGAAGCAATTGGGGCGCAAATTAAAAATGATTTAGCCGCAATAGGAATTCAAGTGGATTTTCAAGCGATCGCTTTTAGTAATTTAGTTGATAAACTGAGTAATAGTCTAGATTGGGAGGCACATATTTTAGGTTTTACCGGCGATAATGAACCCCACGCCCCGAATATTTGGTATGTAGATGGAAATCTCCACGCTTTTAACCAACAACCTCAACCGGGTAGTCCTCCGATTCAAGGCTGGCAAGCGGCAGATTGGGAGAAAAAAATCGCTGATTTATACGTCAAAGGTTCCCAAGAATTAGACTTTGAGAAGCGCAAAGTTATCTATAATGAAATTCAACAACTTCAACAGGAATACGTCCCCTTTATTTATCTTGTCAATCCCCTCGCTTTGGGGGCGGTGCGTAACTGCTTTGAAGGAATACAATTCTCCGCCTTGGGTGGGGCATTCTGGAATCTGGAAGAATTAAAGAAAACCTGTGGAGGTGTTTAATGACTCATTTTGGCATTCTTTGTCCCACCGCTTCTGGACATATTAATCCTCTCCTACCTTTAGGAAAAGAATTACAAAAACGCGGTCATAAAGTTACCTGTTTTTTAACTCTTGATGGTGAAGAAATGGTGCAAGCAGCTGGCTTAGATTTTCAGGCAATTGCACCCGACAAATATCCGAAAGGCACATCAGCCAAAAGTTTAGCCGAAATTGGTCAATTACAGGGAACAGCCGCCGTCCGACGCACAGTAGAATTAGTAACTAATTCTACCGCGACCCTCTTTCAAACTATCCCCCAAGAGATGCGTCGCTTGGGAATTGATGCCCTAATTGTCGATCAAGTCTCCCCCTCAGGAGGTACAATCGCAGAAAAATTAGCTATTCCCTTTGTCAGTTTTGCTGGGGCATTGGTTTTGAATCGTGATCCGCTTATTCCGCCCTTTATGACCACTTGGGACTATAATCCCTCATTTATCGGGGTTATTCGCAATAAAATTGGCTATAAACTCCTTGACTCTCTGACTCGTCCCCTGAATGAGTTAATCAACCAGCAGCGTCAAGAATGGGGGTTAATTCCCTATCAAAACATCAATCAACGCTATTCCCCCCTTGCCCAAATTAGCCAGCAACCTGCCGAATTTGAGTTTCCTCGGCAAAATTTACCCGCTCACTTCCACTTTACCGGTCCCTTTCACGATTCCTCTACCAGAAAACCGATTCCTTTTCCCTACGAAAAATTAACCGGACAACCCTTGATTTATGCTTCCCTCGGTACAATTCAAAATCGCCTACAATCGGCCTTTAATGCGATCGCCGAAGCCTGTGCCGATTTGCCAGTACAATTAGTTTTATCCTTGGGCAATAGCGACTCTAACATTCAAATAACGACCAAAAACGCCCTAGTTGTTCCCTACGCTCCCCAATTAGAGCTTTTAACCAGAGCTTCTCTGACTATCACCCACGCAGGCTTAAATACTACCCTAGAATCCCTTGCCCAAGCTGTACCGATGGTGGCCATTCCCATCACTAACGACCAACCGGGGGTATCTGCTCGGATAAAATGGTCGGGGACAGGGGAAGTGATTCCGATTTCCCGTCTAGAAGTTCCCCGTTTACGAAAGGCGATTGAAAAGGTCTTATCCTTCCCCAGTTACCGAGAAAATGCCCTGAGAATGCAAAAAGCACTACAGAAGACTGGAGGAGTGAAAATGGCCGCCGATATCGTCGAAAAGGCCATTTCTACCGGCCAACCCGTCCTATCGGTATAATGGCTAGGGTCTGCTAAAAAAGTTTTTCCTGGGGACAGGGTGTGACCAACTGTCTGCATCATAACCGATAGTGTCTGCCGCCGTTCCCTATACACGCGCTTGTTAGGCATCGGATTGGCTAGAGTGTATAAACTGGTGAAAGTCTGGTGATTTAATGAATGATTGAAGGTCTTTTACTAACTCTATACATGAGGTTAGCATCCACCCAAGCTCTTCAAGATGAGCTAATAATCGAGGGTTTTGTTCATCTAAAAGACTGATTAACTTGTAATAGTCTTCTAAGTAGTCATGCAAAATTAATTACCTGCCCGATCGAGCTAAAACCCTTACGGGGCAATGATCGTCATGTGTAAATAATTTTGCCTAGGTACTTATAGAGCTATACTTTGCACGGCTACAACTTGCATTTTTTACTCAAGGACAATAATATAGTTTAAGAGTCATAATTAGAAGCAAAGCACTCATTAAAAACATGATTAACCTAGAATTCACGGAAGAAGAAAAGAACTCACTGTAT
>NZ_JADBVE010000300.1:0-12544 GCF_020245285.1 Microcystis sp. M31BS1 | reverse complement strand
TGATAACTGATAACTGATAACTGATAACTGATAACTGATAACTGATAACTGATAACTGATAACTGATAACTGATAACTGATAACTGATAACTGATAACTGATAACTGATAACTGATAACTGATAACTGATAACTGAAAATGCACGAACTAGGAATCACCCAAAATATTATCGAACTTGCCTTAGAACATTCCCGAGGAATGAAAGTTAAGCGCGTGGTGTTAGAGATTGGTAAACTAACGGCAATTATGCCAGAATCGATCGCTTTTTGTTTTGACACCTGTTGTCAAGGTACTAATATAGAGGGGGCAATGTTAGAGATTCTGGAAATTTCTGGTTTAGGACAGTGCCAAGATTGCGAAAATAAGCTAGAACTAGAATATCCCTACGGAATCTGCGATCAATGTGGTAGTCGCAATATAGTCATTTTACAGGGTCAAGAATTAAATCTCAAATCCTTGGAGACAGAATCCTTATGTGTGTAACCTGTGGTTGTTCTGATAACTCGGAAGTAACGGTAACTAATCCGCAAACGGGAACCCATGAACATATTTTAGCCGATGGTACTGTTATTAGTCATAGCCATCACGCTCACGCTCACGCTCACGAGCATGAGCATCCCCATCATCCTGCGGAAATTCACGCTCAAATTCATGGTAATATTCTCCAAGTTGAGCAAAACCTGCTGGCAAAAAATAATCTATTAGCGGCACAAAATCGCGGTTGGTTGAAGGGGAGAAAAACTGTTGCTCTTAATCTGGTTTCTTCCCCCGGTTCGGGAAAAACTACCCTGTTAACTCGCACAATTGCCGATTTAAAAACCGCTATTCCTATCAGTGTCATTGAGGGAGATCAAGCAACAGCTAATGATGCTCAAAAAATTAGTGAAACCGGTTGTCAGGTTATCCAAATTAACACCGGAACAGGTTGTCATTTAGAAGCATCAATGGTAGAGAGAGGATTAATCGAACTCGATCCACCGATGAATTCTTTAGTCATGATCGAAAATGTTGGTAATCTAGTTTGTCCTGCTTTATTTGATTTGGGAGAAAATGCAAAAGTCGTCATTCTTTCCGTCACCGAAGGAGAAGATAAACCGATTAAATATCCCTATATGTTCCACGCTTCTCAAGTCATGATCTTGACAAAAATAGACCTACTGCCCTACGTTAATTTTAACCTCGATCGCTGTTTAGATTACGCCTATCAAGTTAATCCCAATCTGAAAGTTTTTCAAGTTTCTGCTACCACTGGAGAAGGTTTAGATGCTTGGTACAGTTGGTTAACATCACTGGTTTAAGTTAAGTAGTAACACACCCAAAAAGTTCAGTCTAACCGAAAGAAAAATGACCCTAGCACTTGATGACAATATTTATAATCAACTGTTGACTAAATTTCAACCTAAAATCATTGAAAATGAGGAAGAATATCAACAAGTTCGTCATCTTCTTCTTAATCTAATTAGTAAACAGGATCGACTACCAGAAGAAACCGCGATGGTTAAATTAATGGCGACAATTATTAAGGATTTTGATGCCAAACAACCTCAACCAGAACCAGCTTCACCGCAGGAAGTATTATTACACTTAATGTCAGCTAACAACATGAAACAAGCTGATTTAGTTAGTAAAATTGGTTCTAAGGGGGTGGTTTCTGAGATTGTTAATGGCAAGCGATCGATTAGTAAAGCTCAAGGGAAAATTTTAGGAGAGATTTTCAATGTTTCCCCCAGTGTATTCATTTAATTCTCTATTAGTTTTTAATGAAAACAGCCGTCATTGTTCCCCCGATTAAATGTCAAGGTATCAAAACTAAACTGGTATCATCAATCAAAAGTTTAGCGGATCAGCAAAACTGTGAGCGCTGGATAGAACCCTTGTGTGGTTCGGAGTTGGTAGCTTTTAATTGACAACCCCAAAAGGCCTTATACTAAATCTAGTTATTAAAAACTGATTATTTATTTCCCCTTTTGCATTTCCTAACCAAGAAGTTAATTTTGTTCTAGTGCTTAATCATATTCTTTTGCCGCTTGTACTAAAGATAAAAGTTGTCCGGTTTGATCAGTTCCCGATACTCCTAAATCACTGTGACAGAGGATAACTTTTTCGCTTACCCTTGCTAATAAATCCCTTAAAATTCTCTGTAAACGTGCCTGATTTTCCTCTAATTCTGCTTCCGTTGTCCAGCGTTGATAGGGACTTTCTCGCCAAAAAATCGGCGCAGCAAAAAGAGTGGAAGCACCTCCTTGTTCCCAGAGTGGGGAGGAACAATCTAGCCAAAAATGCCAACGATGACTAGAACGAAAAGAACGATATTGAAAGATATTGCCTAGGGTAACTGCCGGGGAAGATTTAATAAATTGTCGCACAGGATAGGGATTAGCAGTGATTGTGCCACGACGCAAAAGTTGGATAAACTGACTAATAGTTTCGCTGGGACTTTGAAAAGAGGGTTCACTCTCACGCAAACGGCGATCAATCTCCCAAAAATGTTGGGCAGTTTCCATTAATTCTCGCAAAGCTGCCAAGTGATCGAAGGGCAAATTTTCCCCATCGTTTAATAATTCTTCGATCGCTTGATTTAAGACAAAAATCGGGAAAAGTTTGGCTTCTTGCTGCCGTTTTTTCATCCCTTCGATCCAGTGACAAATTCTTTCGTAGGCAGTACAAGCTTTTTGTCCTAAGCGATCCCAACGGGGAAAAGTTTCGATCGCTAATAAACGGGGATTTTCCAGATCCACTTGATAACAATGATCGGCAATTAATCCGGCGCGGATTGGATCGATATCGGGAATTAAATTTTGTTCTTCATCCCAGCGATAACGGCTAAAAATCACCAGCATTTCCGCTATAGCCTCTTGGGGGGCTAAACGCCCCAAATTTTCATAAACAAGGGCGAGAAGGGTCAATAATGCCCGAATCAGAGGACAACTGATCAGGGGTCGTTGTTCGTTGAGGGGTTGAACGGCTATCCCAGCACCGGTTAAAATTTCCATCAGGCTATAACGGGCGATTTCGTCTAAACCAGGGGCAATAACGGCGATTTCTTCGGGTTTTACTGCTCCTTGCTTGACTGCTTGAATAATAGCTGTGGCTGTCTTCCGTAACAATTCGGCGCGAGAGGTGGTTTGCAGGGAGATGAATTGATCGGGAAGATTGCCAAGATAGTTACCGTCGCTGATTAAGGAGAGAACCGTCTCGCTAAACTGAGCAGCTAACCCGTCAGTGGTAGATAATGACATAATTTGACAGCGTGCCGCTAATTTTTGTAGATAATCGGGATCGGCAGTTAATCCTAAGCGAATTTTTCCCTGGGGATTGTAGGTAAAAACGCTAAAATAATCATGATCGAGGAAAAAACTGAGTAAATCCTTGGCAATAGCTGGATAATCGTCCACATCGTCCGCAAAAACTCCCCGGAAGCGTTTTAATAGTTGCTGTTGATAACGACTATCAGGGAATAAATAGCGCCAATAGAGTTCGTAGATGATACCATAACTTAATAAACCACGTTCTAGAGACCAATCACGCCATTGAATGATTAATTCTCCCACTTTTTCTGGTATTTCCTGCTCATTAATTGCTAAAACTCGTTTTAGATCTGTTTCTGATAATCCGTCGGCTAATCTTTCGGGTATCTTTTCTGCGGGAACACCACTAGCGCCGGCTAATTGTAACAAATCGAGAACTTGACGGACGAAACGATATTCATTTATGCTAGTAAGCTGGAAGAATTCAGCGATTGCTGGTTGCCAGAGACGGGTGGCGAGTTCCTGCTCCGTTTCTGGGCGTAATCGGCGGGGAAATTGCGCTTTTAGCTCCAAAAACTCGAAAATTAACGGCCAAAACAGAATGACTTCATCGGTGAGAAAACCTAAAGGGGTTTTGCAGAGAATCGGATAGCTACCCCTAACAGCAATGGCTAATTGATCGGCTAATTCCCGTTTATTATCATCGTTGGCAGCGAAAACTAAGATCGATCGAGGAAGGGGGGATGATTTTGAGCGATCGCGAGACACCCAGCGCCGAAATTCCCCGACTAAAGCGGTGGTTTTTCCCGATCGCGTGCCACCTTCGATCCAAATTGGTATGATTGACATCGTTTTTTCTCGATTGTATTTGTTAAGATAACTGATCGGTACTCTAGCTTTTCTCCCTTGTGGAAGTAATTGTTTCCTATGAATCTTAATCGGATTTTGCAAGGTGTTAATCAATGGTTATTACAAACTCCTGAACGTTCTTTAGATGAGGCCTATCATGCAGCTTTGAAGATTAAGGAAATAGAAGATAAGCATTTTCAAGGGCGAAAAGTGGCGAATGAATTCTCGAATTATGGCAGCAGCACTAATTCCTATTTTATCGCAGAAGTTAAAGGTTATCTGCAAAAAATTAAAGTCAGATTGACGGAGTTTAAAGCTAGTCGATCAATCGTTAATACCTTCGGACCTAATCAACCGACAATTAATAATGGGGTGATTACTGTCACCACAGATGTTTGTCTGAAAAAACTTCAGTTTATCGATAGTATTATCGGAAAATATCAAGATAATTATTGGCAAGAAGATATTCAAGATGTTCCCAAAAGTATCCAGAACAGAAATTTTGAGCAGGAAACAGCCAAAAATAAGACTTCTAGAAATCGCTCTTTTTTAGCAGCGGGTAGTATTGAAGATGAGGAAATAATCAAAAGTAATAAATCCCAAAAAGCTACGGAAAAACCGGGGGTTTTACCCCGTTCTTTTGTCAATACTTTTAACCGCATTAAACAGGAAATTGATCCCCAAGCGGAGGAATCGGAGGAGGCAGTTTTAAAGAAATTTCGCAATTCTCGTTATAAAACAGCCATTTCACTCAAGTTTATTTTACTGTTAATTATTGTTCCTTTATTAACCCAGCAATTAACCAAAACTTTCCTGATTACCCCCTTGGTTAATAAATATTTCCAACAACAGGAACAGTTTATTTTTATCAATCAGGATTTAGAAGAAGAAGCTTTTTCGGAATTGAGAAGATTTGAGGAAGCTTTACATTTTCGAGGTATGATTGGTTTAGCACCCAAATTATCTAACGAAGAAATCGAGGGAGAAATTACCAAAAAAGCTGCGGTACTAAGTGAAGAATTTCGCCAACGAGGTTTAAATGCGATCGCTAATATTTTCGCCGATATTTGTTCCCTGATTGCCTTTGGTTTTGTTGTCGCTTTTAGTCGTCGGGAAATCGAGATTGTCAAGTCTTTTCTGGATGGCATTCTCTATAATCTTAGCGATTCAGCTAAAGCTTTTTTAATTATTCTCTTTACCGATATATTTGTCGGTTTCCACTCTCCCCACGGTTGGGAAGTGATCCTAGAAGGGTTAAGTCGTCATTTCGGTTTACCGGAAAATCGCGAGTTTAATTTTCTCTTTATCGCCACTTTTCCCGTTATCTTGGATACAGTCTTAAAATATTGGATTTTCCGTTATCTCAATCGCATTTCTCCCTCAGCAGTGGCTACCTATCGTAATATGAATGAATAGGGTAAAATCGGGGAGAAACTTGATAATTTACCCTTCTAATCTGGGAAGGATAATTTTGCTGCTGTCTCTTGTACTTTGGTAAGTTCTAATTGCAAAGCAGTGGCAATCTGTTCTATACTTAAACCTAAGGCCAGTAAACCAGCAATCGCTTCAGTTTTAGCTTCTTCACGACCTTCTTCACGACCTTCTTCACGACCTTCTTCTTTAGCTTCTTGATAAAGTCGAGTTTGTCTGAGATCATCTAATCCGAACATAGCTTCTAACTCCGTGCGACTAAGATTAGTAAATTTATAGGCCAAGGTTCTTTCAATTAATTCTACAACTTTTTGCTGGAAAACTAGATCATCAATTTCAGCGATCGCTTTTTCTAAAAGTGGTTTTCCTCGTTGCTGTGCTAATTGGGGTGTAGCGACGATTAACTGAATAATTCCTAAACCCAGAGACGGATCTGGACTATCGATTAATTCATCTAAATAAATACGTCTGATCTGTCCCGTTATCTCAAATCCCCGTAGTTGATAGGGAAAATTATTGTCGATATCCCTGGAGGCAAATAAAGCTACAGCCATCCAATCCTGAACGGGTTTATACTGATTGAGATAGATGACAATTTCTGTTAAAAATCGCCAATAAAAATCGCTTTTATCCTGAAATTGCACTTCAACAAAGTAAATAATTAGTTCCGGTGCTGCTGTGGTCGGTAAAAAAATACCGTCAAAACGACGCGCTAATTCTTTGATTTCTCGGGAGGAGAATTGATAATTTTCAGCTTTCTGGGTTGATTCTCCCAGTAATTCAAAAATTAACCCCGGAAAAGTTTGCAAGAGTTGATAAAAAATTGTATCGGTCTTCACAAGCTTGAAAAAATCTAGATATTTACTAACAATTACTTACAAATCATCCAACAAGAGCGTGACTAACACCTTATCGACGCGATTACCGTCCATATCCACCACTTCCAAGCGCAACCTTTGCCATTCAAAATGATCAGCAGCCCCCGGAATCCGGCCAAGATGGGTAATAATAAAACCCCCTAAAGTGTGATAATTCCCCTGTTTTTCCCCGGGTAATTCACTGATTTCAAATAATTCTTTAAAATCTTCGATCGCCACTGTGCCATCGATCAACCAAGAACCATCTTCCCGCTGCACGATCTGAGCATCTTCAATATTATCTAATTGGGGTAAATCGCCGACAATTGCCTCTAAAATATCCTGGCGCGTCACCAATCCTTGAATCACCCCGTACTCATCCACTACCAAGGCAATATGATGGCCACTTTGCTGTACCAATTCTAAAACCTTTAAACCCCTAGTGCTTTCCGGCACAAAAAGCGGCTGCTGTAAATCCTTCGTTAGATCGAAACTTTCACCGGTTAAACAATCGGCCAATAAGTCTGTGACTTCGATTACCCCCAAAACCTCATCTAAACTGCCCTGACACACAGGAAAACGGGTATGATTGCTCTCAATTAGCTTCTGGCGGTTAATTTCGGCACTATCTTCCAAATCTAACCAAACAACATCTGGACGCGTGGTCATAATCTGACTGACTCGGCGATCGCTCAATCCTAACACCCTTTCCACCATATCCTGTTCTGCTTCCTCAAAGGTTCCCGCTTCGGTTCCCTGTTTAAGCATAATTTTCAATTCTTCCTCCGTAATTGGGGAATCATTATTATTACCGCTAATCCCCAACAAACCGAGAATCAGATTAGTCGATTGACTCAAAAGATGGACAACGGGCGAAACAATTTTTGATAACCTATTCAGAGGATCAGCAACGAGGATAGCGATTTTTTCAGGATTACTTAAACCTAACCGTTTCGGCACTAATTCCCCCACCACTAGGGATAGATAGGTAATAATTAACACCACTAATCCTAATCCCAAAGCTTGACTGTAGGGGGCTAAAACAGGAACTTGGGCCAATAATTGCGCCACACTGACCGATAAATTAGCTCCTCCGTAGGCCCCGGCAAAGATACCCACTAGGGTAATGCCAATCTGCACCGTCGATAAAATTTGATTGGGATCATTGGCCAATTTTAAGGCCACCGCCGCCCGTCGATCATCTCTGGCTAATTGTTCCAAACGGATTTTGCGGGCCGAGACAATGGCAATTTCCGAGAGAGCAAAGACTCCATTGAGGAGGATGAGGAAGAAGATAACAAGAATTTCGGTAGTCGCCGAGAACATGGTTAAAATTTACAGGTAAAAGGGCGGATAGTTGTTTGTATCATAGTGCGAGGATCGGTTAAGTTCAGTAAAGAATCATCTTGATTTTTAACGAGTTACGAAGGCTTGTGTCTGGAGGGGGTTACTCCCAGTATAAATGGGATAGGATCAAGTCCGCACTCTTAGCTCAGTTAGCAGTGAACAGTCAGGAGTGACCTGTTGCCAGCAAAAAAAGTTGTCCCTGGGAGAGTGGGGACAAACTATCTCAATCTATTCGCCTGAAAAATTATGATCGCTACACCCGTATCATCGAAATCGAACCCTATCACGGAAATCCGCCCCGGACTACCGACTATTTGCGGTTGGGAACAGGAAATTGCAGCGATTGTTAATCACGATGATCCGATCTTTTTACCGACAACAAATCTCAAATTAGACCATATCAACGCTGGTTTTGCCTGTGCCTTGCATATGCACCAACCCACCATCCCCGCGGGTGTTAACGGTGAATTAATCGGCAATCTCCAGCATATGTTCGAGCATCAGGGGGATGGCGATAACCATAATGCCAGCGTTTTTGCCTGGTGTTATAGTCGCATGGGCGATTTTATCCCAGAATTGGTGGCGGAAGGCTGTAATCCCCGGATTATGCTCGATTATTCCGGCAATCTCCTCTGGGGTTTGGTACAGATGGGACGGCAGGATATCCTCGATAAACTCAAATTAATCACCTGTAACAGTCAATATCAACCCTATGTGGAATGGTTGGGGACGATGTGGAGTCATGCGGTGGCTCCTTCCACACCGATTCCCGATCTAAAATTACAGATGCAAGCATGGCAAACCTATTTTGCCTCGATTTTTGGGCCGGATGCCCTGAAACGAGTCAAAGGGTTCTCTCCCCCAGAAATGCACCTTCCTAACCATCCCGATACCCTCTACGAGTATATTAAAGCCCTGAAAGAATGCGGCTATCGTTGGTTATTGGTACAGGAACACTCGGTGGAAAATCTCGACGGTTCGGGATTGAGTCAGGAACAAAAATATATTCCTAATCGCCTGGTGGCCCGCAATTCTCGGGGTGAAGTGATTGCGATTACTGCTTTGATTAAAACCCAGGGTTCCGACACCAAATTAGTCGCCCAAATGCAACCCTACCACGAGGCCAAATGCCGCGGTAAACAGCAAATCGGCGGCGTTTGGGTTCCTTCCCTAGGTTCCCAGATTGCCGACGGTGAAAATGGTGGCGTGATGATGAATGAATTTCCTCGCGATTTTCCCAATCCTTGGCGGGAAATGCGGGGGGGTTCCAGTGTGGCAGGATTTAACGGTACGGAATATCTGGAGTTAATCGAGGCGGCTGGCGTTAATCCCCAAGATTATCCCCCAATTCAAGCCGTACACCAGCATAAAATCTGGCAGCGAGTTAATCCCGATGCCGCTACCCCGGAAGCAGTGGAACAGGCGATCGCTGATTTAAAACAGTCCGACCACCGTTTTAGCATGGATGGGGCATCTTGGACAAATGATCTCAGTTGGGTGCGCGGTTACGAAAATGTCCTCGAACCGATGAACCAATTAAGCGCTCAATTCCACGAGAAATATGATCCTTTAGTACAGGCGGATCCTAGCTTCACCCGACGACCGGATTATCTGGAGGCACTGCTTTATAATTTGCTCGTGCAAACCAGTTGTTTCCGTTATTGGGGCCAGGGTACTTGGACCGATTATGCCCGCACTTTGTACGAAAGAGGCGCGGCCTTAACCCGCTAAGATAGTAAGGTATCTAGGGCGCAGATTCTGCGCCTTGTTAGTATATTTATACTAGCAAGGGATGTTCGCCGATGAAGTAATTAAAGAAATACTCAAATCCTGATAAAAATCCTCTTGTTTTAATTCCACTTTTGATTGAGAAGCCAGTAAAAGTAAAGCCCAAAAAATCGCCACCTTTTCCTGTGTTGCCGAGTGACTAGAGGGCTTTTCTGCTTGCCATAAATCTAATAAATACTCAAACTCTATCTCCTTTTTCTCCAATTGAAAAAACTTTCTCTGCAAAAAAAAGTCCAGTTCCGCTGCCAATTCCGTCAGGTTTTCTTGGTGGGCCAATTCCGTGATAATTTGTACCGCTTCCCGTCGGGATTGGGGCCGGGGTTTCGGGACAACTACAGCCAGTTTCGGTAAAGCTTCAATCTCTAGGGCAATCTGTTGTAATTGAGTGATTAACTCCTGCAAAGTTACCCGTCTTTTTCGCGGTGGTGGGGCGGCAGTACGACGGCGAATATGATTTTCTAGATAACGGGGTAAAGTTCTTAATTCTCTTTCTAAATCGCTAATTTCCTCATCTATCAGACTTTCTTCTTGCTGGTCCAAAGACAATCTTTCTAGGGTATCAGCCTTAAATAAAACTAACATAGAAGCCCATAAAAAAGCCTGTCCCGATTGGGGTAAATTAGCCTGGGCCATGGCTAAATCTAGATCATTTAATAACCCCAATTCCGCCAAAAAGCGATCAATCACATCAATAACCTGCACATCCCAGGGGTCAATTTCTCCCTGTTCCGCCATTTCTAAAAGAGAGGCGATCGCATCACTGGCCGAGGTGATAGTCATGATTGTAGAATCTTGTAGGATCTCAAAGGATAGAATTTAGCAAGCAAAACCATGGACATATCGATCGCTGACCTGCGTTTGGACTACAATCTTGAAGAATTGCTAGAGTCAGAAACATCTGCCGATCCTTTCATTGTATTTAAACAATGGCTAGAACGGGCGGTATCTTCGGGAAGATTAGAACCCAACGCTATGACTTTAGCCACTATTTCCCCGGAGGGTAAACCCCGGGCCCGCATGGTACTGTTAAAAGACTTCGATCCTCTCGGTTTTGTTCTCTTTACCAACTACCACAGCGCCAAAGGACAGGAATTAATCGCCAATCCCAATGCAGCCCTAGTGTTTTGGTGGGGAGAATTGCAACGGCAAATTAGGATCGAGGGAACTGTAGAAAAAATCAGCGAGGAGGAATCGGATAATTACTTTTTTGTCCGTCCCTGGGAATCTCGTTTAGGGGCCTGGGCCTCCAATCAAAGTGAAGTGATTTCTGGGCGAGATATCCTCGAAAAACGCCTAGCAGAACTAAAAGAAGAATATGCGGGTCGTGAAGTTCCCCGTCCTCCTCATTGGGGCGGTTTTCGTCTAATTCCTAGTTTAATCGAGTTCTGGCAAGGTCGCCCCAGTCGTCTTCACGATCGTCTCTGTTATTATCGTCAAGAAGATGGCAGTTGGCAAAGGCAACGTTTAGCCCCTTAGTTTTATCTTGACACCTTGTATTGGCAAAATAGCTCGATGCTAATTCAATTTGTCATTTTAGTCTTGAGATAATATTAGGTCGATGTCTTTTCCCAACCCGCGCTTACCTTAGCGATCGGGTTGGGCCATTATGTTAATTGTAGAAAGGCAACCCGTCCGCCCTAAAGTTTCAGAAAAACGATAGAATTGAAAGGGTTTTTGTTTGCATATTTCAAAAATAACTAGAGAATTATGGACATCAATAAAGTTGGACTTCGAGAAACCTTAGAAGCATTGCGGGTTGAACTGAGTAAATCTATTTTAGCCGCTGAGGGTGAGCAGATTCGCTTTGAAGTGGGTGAAATTGAATTAGAGGTTCAATTTGTGGTTGAGCAGTCGAAAGAAGGCAAAGGTGGGCTGAAATTTTGGGTAGTAGAAATGGGTGGGGGTGTCACCAATAAAGATACGATCACCCATAGAATTAAAATTCCCCTTAAACCCATTTGGAAAGATGGAAAACCTGTATTGACAGGAAGTGATGATATTCCCGATTAAAATTGATTATTGTAGGATGGGTTAGCGAAGCGTAACCCATCACCATCCCAGAAGAATAGGTTACATCAATCCGATAAGTTATGCCCCAATTCCAACCCGATCGCGCTTTAGAAATTGTTGCCCCTAAGTATGGCACTGCCTATCGAATTGGGGGACGTTTACTCTTGACTTGTCGGCATCTATTTGATAATAGTAACAACTGTAAAGTACGATTTAGATCAGCATCAAACTATTCTGATAAGCAAGACATAGACGCTAAGGTAATTTGGAAAGCTCCCGATAATATCGATATAGCCTTAGTAGAATTACCAGAAACTATCGAAACTTGTGATCCTGTAGGTTTTGGGTTGTTACCTGATGCGAGTAGCACCCAAAAAGTTAAATTTGACTTTTTGGGATTTCCTCTATTTTTACGGTATTCTGAAGATGGTATAAAATACGCCACAGGGTTACATATTCAGGGAACTATCGATGTGGCTAATCGTGTTCCTCATAACCGTTTGTTATTAAATATTAAAGATAGTCAAGACATACAACCCACCGATGAACAATTAGAAAGATTAGCAGAAGATCAGTCACCTTGGCAAGGAACATCGGGATCAGCAATTGTTTGTTATGGGTTAGTGGTGGGTGTGCAGAAATGGCATCAAAATCCAGATCGTCCTGAATCTTTAGAAGCTGAATCTTTGGCAAGAGTTTATGACAATCCCGAATGGGGTGAGATATTAGAAAGTCATGATATTGATCCTGAACCTAAACCCGTTATATCCGCTTCTTTAAAATCTTCTTCCTATCGCAATCAGTCCCTATCTTTCCCCTGCTTTGTTACCCGAAGCCTTGCAAGTTGCCAGAGGGATTGGGGATGAATCCAAACAGGGTGAGAGCATCTCAAACGCTATTGACAATTAGCCAATTTTGTGAACCGCTTGCTGTGTGGGCATTTCAAGTGATACCAGTCAATCAGAATAGTTACGAAATATTCACATTTGGTCGATTTTTGCTTAACAATTGAGA
>NZ_JADBVE010000030.1:0-4184 GCF_020245285.1 Microcystis sp. M31BS1 | reverse complement strand
GTCAGTCTGTAGAGCGACCATAAGACCAGAACAGAGTAAATCTGTTAAGGCAGGTGCGAAAAATCCTTCGGGAAAGAAGCAGAAACCCAAATCGTGAGGTTTGGGAATCGCCGTCCGTTTTACGGCGGCGAGGATGTCAAGAGGATAGCTTTCATTCTATCTAGGGTTTGTTGAAAAAGTTTTTCCTGGGGGCAGGGATCCCCCGCCTACCGGCACCCCCCTTATCAAGGGGGGCAGGGGGGATCAAAGACAAAATCTATCTTCTATTTAATTAGAATCACTTACTTACTCCGGATTAACCCACATTAACGTCTGACCAAATTCTACCGGTTCACCGTTAGCGACGGCGATTTCGACGATTTGCCCGGCCACTTCCGCTTCGATTTCATTCATCAACTTCATCGCTTCGATGATACAGACCGTTTGTCCGACCCGGACTCGATCGTTTTTTTCCACGAAAGAGGGTTCATCGGGAGCGGGAGCGCGATAAAAAGTGCCGACCATGGGAGAGGTAATCGCCAGCCATTTTTTATCAACAGCGGCGGCCACGGGTTCGGGAGTGGGGGTTTCTGGGGCCGGGGTGGGGCCTGCCGCTACCACTGGAGGGGCGACCGGGGCCGTCACCACCGGCAAGGGAGCGGCGAGAGGACCAAGGGCAGTATTAACGGTTCCTTTGCGGATATTTAGCTCCAAATCTGCACTTTTCAGGCTAAATTCACTGATATCCGTGGCTGCCAATGTTTTGATCAGTTCTCGAATTTCGTTGTAATCAATAGTCACCGCTCTGAAATCCCCCCGCAAATAAAAAGCAACAAATCCAAATTCGCACCTACCAAACCGTCGATTTTTCGCATCTAGCGGCTAAGTTTTGGGAGACAGGCTCAGAAAACTGGCTTTAGTCCTAAACCCCTCCCTAAGGCCTCATTTCTGGGCTTCTGATCACAATTATTCCCGTCCCAGATAGGAACCATCCCTGGTGTCCACTTTAATCCTTTCACCGATGGAAATAAACAGGGGAACCATCACCTGCGCTCCCGTTTCTACGATCGCCGGTTTCGTGCCACCGGTGGCCGTATCTCCCTTGACTCCCGGATCTGTATCGGTGATTTCCAAGATTACCGAGGTGGGCAATTCTACCTCTAACACTTGCTCATTCCAAAAGAGAATATTGACTTCCATTCCTTCTTTCAGATACTTGGCTCGATCGCCCATTTGTGCTGGGGTTAGAGTTGCTTCCTCAAAAGTCTCCATGTCCATGAAGACAAACTGATCGCCTTCTTTGTAGGTGTGCTGCATGGTACGCTTTTCGATCGTGGCTGAGGGCAAGGTTTCCCCCGCCCGGAACGTCCGTTCTACCACGTTGCCGGTCTGGACATTTTTTAACTTGGTTCGCACAAAGGCCGATCCCTTACCCGGTTTGACGTGCAGGAATTCCACCACCCGCCAGACAGAGCCATCTATCTCGATGGTCGTACCGCTCCGAAAGTCGTTACTCGAAATCATGAAATGCTGTTTAGGCCAAGAAAGATCAACATTCCATTTTACATACTTCCTGTCCCCGAAAAAACTTTTTTCCCGCCCCTACAGGTAAGGAGGAGGTGGCATCTCCCAGAACGGGAGAAGGGAGTGGGATACTTGCCACGAATCAAGTCGGAGCAGGGAGAGCCGGAGCAGGGACTTTATCCCTATCCTGACCCCAATTTTTAGTACAAAGTTACTGCAATATTACAAGCAGTGAACAAATAAACAGCGATGATCACCGGCGAATTAAAATCCCAAATAGATAGGGTCTGCTGAAAAAGTTTTTCGTGGGGGCAGGGTGTGGGGTGTGGGGTGTGGGGTGTGGGGTTTTACCGATTTTGAGGTAGTCAGTTACCTAATTTTCAGGGAAAAAGTCCCGGAATTTTACCCCCGATCCCTCCAATGGTCGGCACTTTTTGAGGAAAAAAAGTCTAAAAGCCTTATCCAACAAGGTTTTTAGATTTATTCAGCAGCCCCTAATTATCCTAGACGTTGATTCTGTTTTCGATTCTTATCCCCCAGAAAAAATATGGTAAAAATGTCGTTTATTTTCTTTTTGTTACCGTTGACAAAATTTCTAAAACCTCAAGGATAAAACTGATAATTGAGATTAATAATTATGGAAAAATTACTCTTATCTTGTTAAAATTTACTCTATTTATGCTCAGGAAATATCGTGAGCAAATTCCCGAATCAAAGGGGAAGTGAGAGGAATTTTTATCCTTGGTACTAAAATTAACAATAGGCAGTTTAAATGCAGTACAGCTTATTAACAACTCTAATTAATCTTTTATTAATATATAGCGTTTCCTGTTCGCACTAGGTACATTATCGATGTTGAAAAGCTTAATTAGCAAAGGTTTAAGTGTGCCACACAGGTGTGAGAACCGCTATAACTTCGGTTGACGGAATTGATAAACATCAGCGATCGCCTGTACCCAACCATTAGCAACGGATTCTAATAATCGATCGCCTTTTTCTTTACTTGCATTAGTAGCATCTCCCATCACTCCACTTTTAGTTAATTCCTTAGTTAACCAAGCAAAGGGTAATTTTCCCTCCATAGTTAACAAACTATTTTCTGGCAAACCTTGAGGATATTCTCGGACGGCCCGCTCAATTTTTACCTGTTCTGGCAGTAATGATAACATAATGCTAGTTTCCACATCTCCTGCATGAATACCGTATTCTAATTCATATTCCGAGAATAATTCAGCCGCATTGTGGGGAACTCGCCAAGTGAAAAAAGGAAATACTAAAAAATCGGGATATTGTTGATGAATATCCCTAGCGGCAATTTCCATAACTTGCGGCTGCCCGCCGTGGGAGTTCATTAATACTAACTTGCGAAAACCCGAACGATAGAGACTTTCAGCTATCTCTTGAATGAGGGTTAATAAGGTTGCTGCCGAGAGGGTAATCGTGCCGGGAAAAGACCAATGTTCGTTAGATTTTCCGTAGTAGAGACAGGGTAAAGCGAAAGCGGCGATGTTTGTATCTAATTTCTCGAAAGCTTTGCCTAAAACCCCTAAACTAATGGCAGCATCGACGGCAATAGGTAGATGGGGTCCGTGTTGTTCGATCGCACCGATGGGTTGAATAATTACCACATTTTCCTTATCTGGCATTGAATCTATATCTGTCCAAGTAAGATAGGGAAAATAACGATGTGGGGGAATAAAACCGTGCATCATAATTTTATTGGGGGTGAGGGATTATGGTTAGAGGAAAAATTACTGTTTATATTGTAATTTTATCACTAATTCTTGGCAAGGTGGCCAATCGTCAACTATCGAGACTATGGAGAGCATCAAGAATACCTATAGGGCCAGACGAGGAAAAAGAAAGAGTCGAAGCGGAGCGAAAAGTAAGCTTGGCGCGATTCCGGAGCGTGGCAGCATTGGCCAAGAACAAAACCGCATCGGAAATCAACCCTTGTCACCGAAAAACTTTTCTAAGAGATTCCCCCTGACAAAAGAAAAACCCACCTTTGTGACAAGGCCAAAGAATTTTGTGGACATCAAGAGTTGAGTCAGAAACTAGGAGCAGATTTTTATTTTGCTAATCCTTATCATTTTTGGGAAAGAGGATTAAACCCAGGGTAAGAGTATCTTAAATCCTTGACCAAATGAACTTTATGTGGTTTTCTTCCCCATACCCCACACCCCAACAAACTTTTTGCCGCAAACCCTATGTAACCCTAAAGTTTTATTTACCTTCTCCTACTACAGATTGATAAAATCTTTCTAGACTTTCTACAGAGGTTCGATCGTTAAATACTGTATCGATATTCATTTTAGTATAATCTTTGATTGTTTGTCGCCATTGATTATCTAAACCTAAACGGATAGCAATTTCAATATAGTGATTTTTATCCGTAGCAATTGTCTCGGTTATGCCTAATTTTTTCAAGATAGCATAGGAATGTCTTCCCCGCATAAATTCCCCCGGACAGGTAACAACTGGAAGCTGACAGGCAATTGCTTCGAGGGTGGTATTTCCTCCCGACCAACTTAAGTTATCTGGTTCTTCGTTACTTGGTATGGTTCGATAGGGGGGCATAAATCGACTAAATCCTTATCTGGCAAGAGACTTAATTGATTAGTTCGCTCTAGAAAAAAACAATTAACAAAAATCGCTAAATGCCTTTCTATATAAGGGTT
>NZ_JADBVE010000003.1:0-9483 GCF_020245285.1 Microcystis sp. M31BS1 | reverse complement strand
TGTTGTCTGGTCATTCTCTGCTCGTAAAGCGTCTAAGGTTGCCACATCCAAGCTATTTCCCTGCACCAACTCCGCAAAAATTGCTCCCTCATCTCCGGCGCTATCCACCTGATTAATTTGAGCATCCACATAATGCCCAATTTCTTCTAAAATTACGTTAATTATCGCTGCTGAGGAAGCCGTATTTAAAAAAGATGCTGATAGATAAATCTTATTGGTACTGCTGGAATATGCACCATTCGCAGTCCCCAAAACCTCACCACTAAGTACCTCAATTGGGGGAATTTGACTAAAATTTCGGCTTTGCCACTGTTGTCGTAATTGCGTCGCCTTAACCACATCATAACTTGCTCCAAAAGCGATGGCAAAATTTGCCCAAAAACCGTCAGATTGAGCGAAATTGAACAAAACATCGTCAACAACAGGAAGAATCGACAAAAGAGAAGAAGTCATGACATTAACAGCAAAAGTTTATTGCTAACAGTTTTAGCTCAACAATACCCAATTTTTCAAGACCCCTGTAACAGAAATTAACATTTATACAGAAAACGGGTTTCTCAAAGGAACCCGTTTTCTCGATAATAGGCTAACTGCTGTTTTATTCACGATAATCCTATTATGCCTAAGATCTACCGTCTTGCCCAAGGTCATTTAAACCTATTGGAAACCTGTCCACCCAGATTTCAAAAAGTCTATCTAGAGGAACTTAACACACCGGCTGACCCTGGGCAATTGCAGCGGCAAGAATGGGGCAGTCAGTTTCACCTATTATTACAGCAGCGGGAATTAGGGCTGCCGATCGCGCCTCTATTACGGGAAAATGAACAGTTAGAACATTGTTTAACGGCCCTATTAAAAGCGGCCCCAGCAATTGCCCAAAATCCGGGAGAAACCAATCGAGAAGCGGAACATTGTCGCAGTTTAACTGTGGGTAATTATTTATTAACGGTTATCTATGATTTAATTTTATTAGAGAGCGATCAAGCGGTAATTTTTGACTGGAAAACCTACTTAAAACCGATCGATGCCGACAAACTAGCCAAAAATTGGCAGACGAGACTTTATCTGTATGTTTTGGGAGAAACTTCTGCTTATCCTCTTGATAGTTTATCGATGACCTATTGGTTTGTGCAGTTACCCCGCAGCCCCGAACAAATTACTTTTAACTATAATCGGAAACTACACCAACAGACAGGGCGAGATTTGCGCCGTTTATTGAAGGATCTCGATCGCTATCTATCAGCATACGAAAATGATTTAGTTGATTTTCCCCATCGTCCCGATTGTCAGCTTCATTGTCCCTATTATCTTAGACAAGAGCGATCGGGCCCAATAGACTTACCCTCGATCGAGGATATCCCTGAAATCAATCCTTTTGTCTAAATCAGTGATCAGTGATCACTGATCACTGATCACTGATCACTGATCACTGATCACTGACAATTCTCCTTCTGCGCTGCGTTAACCATAGTCGATAATAATAAAAGACAGATCGATCGCTTGCGCTCATGACCGGCAACCACTACCAGACCTTAGAAATCAGCCATAAATCGACCCCTGACGAGATTAAACGGGCCTATCGGCGTTTAGCCAGACAATTCCATCCCGATAGTCAAAACGATAGTGCCAGTCACGATAAAATCGTCGCTATTAACGCCGCCTACGAGATTTTAAGCGATCCGAGACTAAGAAAGGACTACGATAACCAAATAATCGCCAATTCTCCCCGCGCCCAACGCACTGCCACCGCCCAAGCAAATTACCATCGTTACAAAGAAGCGGTCCAGGAAGACGAAGCCCTAGTCAAACAGTGGTATAACCAGACCTATAGCCCGATTAATCGCCTGATCGGTCAAATTATCCGACCTCTCAAAGGTCAGATCGATCACCTATCCGCCGATCCCTTCGATGATCAGTTGATGGCTGTTTTTCAAGACTATCTAGAAACCTGTCGCCAAAATCTCGATCGAGCTAAAACCCTCTTTTGCCAACGGCCTAACCCTGCCAAAATGGCCAAAGTGGCCGCTTCTCTTTACTACTGTCTCAATCATCTCACTGACGGACTCGAAGAATTGGAAACCTTTACCCTTAACTACGATGATCGCTCTCTCCACACCGGCCAAGAAATGTTTCGCATGGCCCAGCGTTTACAGGTGGAAGCTAAACAGATAGCCAGTCAGTGTCAAAATTAGACCGCTTGTAAAAATCAAAAATTGTTGTTAGGGTTAGGAGTCAGTAGCCAGTAGTCAGGAGAATTAAGAATGAATAACAATCAATTAAATGGTCTATTTACAGATTTTAGACCATTTAATCATCATTTTTGCCGTCTTTGAACCCTGAAAAATTAATTATGCCAGAGGTTTATTAAATCTCTAGCCATGGGCAAAAAAAAAGACGAAAATAGATCAAGACCAGATGTACCCAATCCCTAGCTTAACCCCGATGAGAGACAAACAATCAGAAATTACCAATATATCCACCCCTAGAGATTCTGATCTTTATTCCTTGCCTCCGGCCGTCCAACGAGCTGCTAATATCCTTTTACGTCAGGGAAGAATCGGTTTTTGGACGCAGATTGTCCTGGGCGTAATTTCGGGGGTTTTATTACTCATTGCTACCGCTAGTTTATTAGGGACGAGACAACGCACTTCTGGCATTGAAATCGGTGTTTTGTGTGCTATTGGTGGGGCTTGTTTCTTGGTGGTTGCCATTTTCTTTTCTTCTCGTTACATGAAAATTGCCCGTCAAATGTTGAGAGGTGATCAAGATAGTCGCCCGAAAAAATCCGATACTATTCAGTTAATCCGTCAGGGTTTAATCGCTAATATTATCGGGATGTTTTTAACTATTTTGGGAGCGCAAGCCTTGGCGGGAATTGTCTTAATTAAATCCCTCAATGTTCCCCAAGGTACTTTTAATGTTGCCTCTAACCCCAGTCAGTTTGTTAATTCTGTTGACCTGTTAATTGTGCAGGCCAATACTAATACAATTCTCGCTCACTTTACTGGTATTGTTACTTCTTTGTGGCTTCTTAACCGTATTACTTCTAAATAAATATGGCCATGCAACGCACCCGTTTAAGTACGCTGGCTAATGTCACCAGCAGTCGATTTAATCGCTTTTTTGGTAATCCTTGGCGACGGATTTCCCTACAGATAATTTGTGTTTTATTTGGAGTTTTTTCTGGGCAAGCAATTGTCACCACTGCTGGTCAAACTGCTCAATGGGATGTCACGGCTGCTGGTTTATTGCTGCTGTTTACGGAGGCGATTAGCCGGATTGTTTACCGAAAAAGTTCTCAGGCTAAACCTGCACCGATTCTGCGAGAATCTTTCAATTTACTCAAAATTGGTATCACCTATAGTTTATTTCTAGAAGCCTTTAAAATTGGCTCTTAAATAGGGTTGGCTGAAAATGTTTCTTGGTGGGGTGAGGATTCAGGAGCCAGTCGGGGAAAGTGGAAACCTTGCCCTTAAGTGCCGACCGGCAGCGAGCGATCGTAGCCAGCCTAGACAGAACTAATGTATTAGTTAAGCTGCCCAACGATACCCTTACTCCATGGCGCTTCTCAGGAAAATAAGGATTTCAGACGTTCATTCTCATTAGTACATTAAAATTACCCAGCTTTAGCATAGGCTCTGTAAGACTTTTAGCCATGGCTAATATATTCATACGGGAGAAGTTCAGTTATAATTAAATTACCAAATTATATTTAGGCCAAATTTTTTTAATCATCATGCCACAACAATCCTTAATCACTAAAACCCTGACAGCGCAAGCCATTACCCCCCCCGCACAAAATAGTTTAAATGTCAAGCTTTTTAGAAAAATACTTTTATTGTCTCCCCTGTTGTTTTGGGAATTATTGGGTTTAGAAGTTAGCTCAGTTAAAGCAGTAGAAAACCTACAATGTCCCGTTATTTCTAGGGAAGAAGTTGATACTAATGCTCTTAAAAGAGAAATTGCTAATTATTCAGCCACTCTGCGAGTCTATCCTAGCGATCCTGGTACGATTAAACTTTATCTTCAACGGGGAATGGCGCGAGAAAAAATCAACGATCGAAACGGTGCGCTCGATGATTTCAGTCAATACATTTGGTACAGTAATTATAATGCTCCCGCCTTCAAAGATCGACAGTTACTAGCTCAAGCCTATTATCAAAGAGGTAAGTTAAAGTTAGCCATGGCGATGGAGGAAGAAGAAACCCCTATAGCCGAGGAAATCCCTGTTATTGAGGAAGAAACGCCTATAGTTGAGAAAATCCCTGTTATTGAGGAAAAAAAAACTATAGTTGAGGAAATCCCTGTTATTGAGGAAGAAACACCCCTTATTGAGTCAGAAAGGCCAATAAGGAAGCAGCATCAGCTAAAATTATTAGAAGCTGCTCAAGCAGATTTTCGGCAAGCCTTTAAATATAATCCCAATGAAAGTGAAGTTTACTTTAACCTAGCAAGTGTTGCGTCTTTGCTCGATCATCAATCCTTGGCTTTAGATTATTATCAGCGTTTTATCGGTTATGAAACTGAAAATTATCGCGGCTATTATCATCGAGGACAGCTATACTCTCGGTGGGGAAATTATGCAGAGGCTATCAAAGATTATGATCTGGCTATTTTATACAAACCCGATCTAATTGAAGGCTATTATAATCGGGCTATAGCTTTAGAAAAGATAGGGGGAAAACGAGAGGCTTTTAAGGATTATAAAATCGTTTTAAAATGCTCACCCAAACTATTTTTAGCCAAGAATGCTCCTAGCAGTTATCAAAACCGTGCCAGAGTACAACTTGAAATCGCTGACGAGGAAGTAGAATTAGCCAACTTATCTTCTAATTCCCCCCAAGGGTATCAAACAGCGATCGAGTATTATAATGGAGCCATCAAAGATTTAGCACTTGTTATCCGTATTAATCCCAACTACGATAAAATTCCCCATTCTAGAGCATTTCTTAAACGGGGTTATGCTCACCTAAGACTCAACAATAATCAAGGGGCAATTCAAGATTATAACCAAGCAATTTATCTGCAACCCCAAGACGCAAAAGCCTATGTATATCGTGGGTTAATGCGAGCCAATAAATATCAAGAATACGCAGGAGCTTTAGAGGATTTTACTGCGGCAGTGGCACGAAATCGTCATGATGCAGCCGCTAACTATCATCGGGGGTTAGTGCTGTATAAATTGGGGCGTTATCAGGAGGCAGTAGATAATTATAATATTGCCTTAGCCCAAGATGATGGGATTAATACACCTAGTTTTACTTCTCGATCTGTCTGTAGCGAAAATATCCGAGAATCTGCCGACAGAAATTATTTTTATAACTCCAGAGAAACCGATTTTCGTCCTAATTATAATGTCTCTTGTCATGCTCAAGCCCGGGGAGATGCTTATTTTGCTCTGAAAAATTTTGCTGCGGCCGAAAGAGATTATACTACTTATATAGTTGCCCATCCTAACGATCCAGAAGGGTATCATAAACGGGCTAATGCGCGTTTTGAAAAAGGGGATAAACAGGGAGCGATCGAGGATTATAATGTATTCCTAGAAAAAGTCCGTGATGCGAGAATTTTCTATAGTCGCGGTAATAGTAGTGCTGACGTGGGAGATAACCAAGGAGCGATTACAGATTATCTGCAATCTTTGAGCATTAATCCTATCGATGTGACAGCGTATAGCAATCGGGGAAATGCACGCACCGATACCGCTACTATTCCCGATAATGTACAAGTAACACCGAGAATATCGGAGAATCCGATCGCCTATAATAATCGTGGTATTATTCGACGACAAACTGGGGACAAGGAGGGTGCTTTAGAGGATTTAGATAAGGCAGTTAGCTTGAATTCCAATAATCCTATTGCCTATAATAACCGGGGAGTTATTCGCTTTGATTTGGGAGATAATGCCGGTGCTTTGGAGGATTTAAATATGGCTATTTCTCTCCAGTCTAACTATGCTGAAGCTTACTATAATCGAGGTTTAGTTAAGGAAAAAATAGGCGATAAGAAGGAAGCGATCGCTGATTATCAATTAGCAATTACTTATCAGCCAAATTATGGCGAAGCTTATTATAATTTGGCGCTTGCCACCTACGACGATAAAAATCCTAGTAGTCGAGTAGCGAGCCTTAACTATTTGCAAAAAGCCGCTAATGCTTTGATAAAAACTGGTAATTTAGAACTGTATGAACGGGCGGTAGAATGGATGTTAAAAATGCAGTAATTTCTCGAAAAAATAAGCTAATTTTTGACAAAGACTTCAAGACTTGGCTATTTCAAGCCTTCAAAGAGCGGGGGAGTCTCTTATTGCCGATCAATTAGCCGCTAATCATCATACAAGGTTGGGTTGACGTAAGGAAACCCAACAATAGACCCAAGGAAACCCAACAAAAAGATTCAGACAGATTTAGGTGTTGGGTGTTGGGTTTCGCTTTTCCTGAGAATTGAGAGGTTTTCTTTAGCATATTTATTCGCTCAAATCAACCTAAAAACTACGGGCGCTCACTACTTAATTTAATCACTTGTTGCTCAGGAAATTTAAGGGTAAGTTCCCATTCTCCCCCTAATTCCCTCATCATACTGGTTAAATTTTCTAGGGTAAGATGTTGTTTTAAATCATCCGATTTTGCTGAGAAACAGGGCTGTTCACTTTCGCTTTCCGTGATTTCTTCTGAAGCAAGTCCTAGGCGTTGAAGAAGTTCATCAATGATTTGCATTTCTTGTAAAAGTTCTTGGGTTTTAGCTTCAATTTTTGCCCTTCTTTCAGAGGGCAGTTTATCCATTTCTTCATCAAAGGTAATCATAGATTTTGCTCCGTTAAGGTTTTTAAATAGGCTTCAAATCTTTTTTCGGCGATGGGAATGTTTTTTTCATACCATCTTTTATCGCCAGTTTTATTTCCTCCTACTAGCTAAAGTAGGTTGGGTTGAGGCACGAAACCCAACTATAGACCCAAGGCAACCCAACAAAAAGATTCAGACAGATTTAGGTGTTGGGTGTTGGGTTTCGCTTTTCCTGAGAATTGAGAGGTTTTCTTTAACCTATTTATTCGCTCAAACCAACCTACGGACTCTAATTTTTACTCATTTTTTGGCGAATGATGCTGATTAGTTTTTGAGCTTGTTGATAACCTGCTTCATTCCCTTGTTGACGATATAATTCTGATGCTTTTTCGGCATCAGCAAGGGCTTTTGGAAAGTCTCTTGTTAGGGCATACACAACCCCCCGAGTGTTGTAAGCCATAGCAAAATTAGGATTAATGTCAATAGCTTTGTTGAGGTCAGCTAAAGCTAATTCGTATTTTTCTTGGTAAAAGTAAAGAATCCCCCGAATTTGGTAAGCCTCAGCATAATTAGGATTAATGTCAATAGCTTTGCTGTAGTCAGAGAGGGCTAAATCGTATTTTTCTTGGAGACGGTAAAGAATCCCCCGATTGTAGTAAGCCTCAGCAAACTTAGGATTAATGTCAATAGCTTTGCTGTAGTCAGAGAGGGCTAAATCGTATTTTTCTTGGAGACGGTAAAGACCCCCCCGATTGTTGTAAGCCTCAGCTAAATTAGGATTAATTTCAATAGCTTTGCTGTAGTCAGAGAGGGCTAAATCGTATTTCTGCAAGTCTTTGTAAAGATTCCCTCGATTGTAGTAAGCCTCAGCATAACTACGATTAATTTCAATGGCTTTGCTGTAGTCAGAGAGGGCTAAATCGTATTTCCCCAAGTCTTGGTAAAGACCCCCCCGATTGTAGTAAGCCATAGCAAAATTACGATTAAGTTCAATAGCTTGGTTGTAGTCAGCTAAAGCTAATTCGTATTTTTGTTGTTCATCGTAAAGAGTCCCACGATTGTTGTAAGCTTGAGCATGATTAGGATTAAGTTCAATAGCTTGGTTGTAGTCATCTAATGCTAAATCGTATTTTTGTAGGTCAGAGTAAAGATTCCCCCGATTGACATACCAAGCAGCACGGGGAGCGAGCTCAATTGCCTGAGTAATCGCCGCTAATCCCTCATCATAGCGTTTTAATTTATCTAATACTCCGTATTTCTCGTTATAGTAATTGGGATTATTGGGAACCAGAGAAATCGCCTGATTAATCACCGTTAATGCTTGCTCATAATTTTCTCTGGCTTCTCTTTCTCTACCAGCACTTGTTGAGAAGTCACCTAAAAAGCGATAAACTCCACTTTGCCGTTGTAAAATACTACTGTGAAAGTTCTTTAAATCTTCCCGTTTAGGTAAGGTATTAATCGCTTGTTGCAAAGCTTCTATAGCTGGTTGAGCTTTACCTAACTCACCTAACGCTAATCCCTTCCCATACCAGGCTAAATAGACATTATCGGGGTCATTTTGCTTAATCGCCTCATCAAAGGCTTTAATTGCTTCCTCAGACCTCCCTAACCGCCATAATTGTCCCCCCCTTTCTATCCAAA
Organism: Microcystis sp. M31BS1; assembly: GCF_020245285.1. Classification (NCBI taxonomy): domain Bacteria; kingdom Bacillati; phylum Cyanobacteriota; class Cyanophyceae; order Chroococcales; family Microcystaceae; genus Microcystis; species Microcystis sp. M31BS1. Next base: position 1,057 of record NZ_JADBVE010000003.1, on the reverse strand, counting down.
TATCCGCCTTCGCATTGGTATTAGGAACAATAACACCAGTAATCGCTTGAATAATTTCTTGTTGTTGTTGCGGACTAACTTGGGGTTGAGCAGTGGTTAATAATTGCGGTTTTACCTTCAATCTTTCTTGCAATCCGATAAAAGTGCTAATGGGAATCCCTAAACTAAACCCTAACTGAATTTTCCCTACCCCTGCTCCTTCTGAACGTCCATGAATCCCTATTACTCTCCCCTGAGAGTCTAAGACTGCACCGCCACTCATGCCCCCAAATGTGATGCTGGTATAAACTAATTCATAGCCTTCGGTTAAAGAAGCAACACTTTGTAATGTTCCCCCTTGTTTATTCCTTAAAGGACTTTGGCGGGTTTGTAGTAATCCCCGTTCTTTATCGAGAATTGCACCGCCACTAAACAACCATTTCGAGGGATTTTGTCCAATTTTGGGGAAGCCTGCCGCAAAAACAAAATCACCGGTATTTGGGTTATAATTCGCTATTTCCGCAACGGGATAATTGTCTCGGCTTTCAAACTGAAAAACTGCTAAATCTACCCCTTTCTGCCGGATGATGGTGCTTTTCTCGATGTTTCGAGTTTTGCCGTCGCTGGTGACGACGGTGTAGGTGTGATCGGGACAAGGTTCACTTGCAGCATCTTGACTTTCTTCCTTGTTCTCACATAATACATGGTCTGCGGTTAAAACCGTGTAAATATTCCCTTCTTTAGCGATAATGACACCGCTACCGTTTCCACCGCTCGTACTATCAATCCGCACGGTGAAACCCTTCGCTTTCGCTTCTAATTCGGCGATATAGTCAGTAGGGGCGGTGGTTTCTATATCGGGGTTCACCTGCGGTAGGGGTAGGTTATAGGCGCTGAGGATTTCGGGACGGATGTAGGTTAATAGGGTATGAAGGGGAATGCCCCAATTAACCGCTCTCATCTGTTGGATTTCTTCTGCGTCTGTGGGTTTTGTACCGTCTTCGTAGATGTAGTTAGAGAGAATCGGATGGGCCGATCGCCCGTTAATGCCGATTAACTCCCCATCAACAAAAATGCC
>NZ_JADBVE010000299.1:0-13143 GCF_020245285.1 Microcystis sp. M31BS1 | reverse complement strand
CCTTTATTATACAAAAATTGTTGATATAATTAATGAACTTCTGGCAGAACGTAGGTTGGGTTGAAGCATGAAACCCAACGCCTATTAAAATAACCTTTATTATACAAAAATTGTTGATATAATTAATGAACTTCTGGCAGTTTCGAGAGAAATTTTTTGTTCAGTTTACCAAGTTTGGTCATGTTTTGATTATAGCCATCCCTTAAGGAAATAGGGTGAGCAGAACCCACCCTAGGTTAAGTTTATTAACGTTTTTTGCTAAGTTGGGTTAATCCCAGTCCACCAATAGCAAAAAGTCCTAAGGAAGAAGTATCACTATTTTCGCAGGGGATAGGAGTAGGGTTAGAATTGTCCATTGTTTTTGAAAGATTAGGATATTATTTATTATATAGCAATTAGGCGGGAAAGGCATGGCTGAGGTGACAGCTAATTACGACAAAACATGGAAAGAAGCGATTAGCACTTATTTGGCAGAGTTCTTAAGCTTCTTTTATCCCAATATTTATCAAGAAATTGACTGGAATCAAACCCCTATTTCCCTTGATAAAGAATTAGAAAAAATTACGGCAGCTGCGGAAACTGAGCAACGCTATGCTGATAAATTATTGAAAGTTTGGTTATTAGATAATCAGGAAATCTGGCTTTTAATTCATATTGAAGTCCAAAGTCAATATGATCTAAAATTCCCTCAACGAATGTTTATTTATAATTATCGAGCCTTTGATTTGTACCATAAACCCGTTATTAGTTTAGCTATTTTAGGGGATGAAAGTAGGTCTTGGCGACCGGATTTTTATCAATATGGGTTAGGGGGAAGTCAAGTGAGAGTCGATTTTTTAATGGTCAAATTATTGGATTATCAATGGGAAGACTTAGAACAAAGTGAGAATATTTGGGCTATAATAGTCATGGCACACCTAAAAACTAAGGCTACGACTAATAATCTCAGGGAGCGTGAACAATGGAAGTGGAACTTAGTCAGAGGTTTATATCAAAGGGGATTAACCAAGTTTGAGATTATCAATCTAGGGAAATTCATTGATAAAATGATGACCTTACCCCCGCAACTTCAACTTAACTTTAAAACAAAACTCAGTCAATACGAGGAGGAAAACAAAATGCCTTTTTTAAGCACCATAGAAGAAATGGCTCTCGAAGAAGGAGCTAAATCAGGAGCTAAATTAACTAACCAAAAACATATCATTTTGGCTTTACAAAGTCGTTTTGGGGAGATTCCTAATTCCCTAATTGAAACGATTAACCAAATTGAGGATGTGTCTGTCTTAGAGAGTCTTTTTGTTCCCAGTATTACTATTAATTCATTGGAGGAATTTCAACAGTTAGTTAATGACTCTTTATCTTAATTAATACGAGGAGGAGAGCAATCATGCCTTTTTTAAGCACCATAGAAGAAATGGCTCTCGAAGAAGGAGCTAAATCAGGAGCTAAATTAACTAGCCAAAAGTATATTATTTTAGCTTTACAAAGTCGTTTTGGGGAGATTCCTAATTCCCTGATTGAAACGATTAACCAAATTGAGGATGTGTCTGTCTTAGAGAGTCTTTTTGTTCCCAGTATTACTATTAATTCATTGGAGGAATTTCAACAGCTAGTTAATGACTCTTTATCTTAATTAATACGAGGAGGAGAGCAATCATGCCTTTTTTAAGGACTAGAGACAACTTTTCAGCACAATTAACTAGAGGAATAGGGTAAATACTCATTTACCCCCATTTTCCTAATACTTTCTTTGACTTTGACTCAAATTTAAACTAATCTCCCCTCATTCATAGGTGGAAAACGATGATAATACATGGCAATCATCATGGGAATTAGAACCATTAAGTTATAGAAAAGATGCAGTTCTAACCGAGGAAACCAAATTTGTCCGATACTAATAGGAACGCGAGAATCCCATAAGTTTTGACCAATAACAGCTTGTCCTAAGAGTAAAGCGTGTTCAAAATGATGATAGAATTGTAATCCTAAGGCCAAATCCCACCAAATACGAGCTTTTCCATGAAAAGAAGGACGAAAAATAGCTAACCCTAATAACATAAAAAGAGCGTGTCCATAGTGTAGCCATTCCGAGCGCATTAACCAAGGTTTCCAGAGTCCTAATAACCCTAAACACTCCGGTCTCGGCCATCCTAAACCCCACAATTGATAAGCTTGAATAATATGTTCTGAGATGTGGGCAATAGTCACTATCATAAAGATTTGCATCCCCAATTTATGCCAGCGTCCATTCATCGCATAAACGAAAGAACGGATGATATTTGAAATCGGTTGAATAGGGTTTCTTTGGTTGGGAATTTGTCGAACTGTGGTCATGATTTGGTTCTCCTGTGGTTTAAAAAAGGGTAAAACTGGATAAGTTTTATCAGAAAACCTTTGCTGGTTCTGTCTGAAGTAAGTCCGATTTTTTCTGAACTGTTTGGACAAATATTGCCAAGATGAAAGCTGTCTTGATTTCTCGGAAAGAAACAGGTAAAGTGATGATTAAATCCTTTCCTGAAGATAACCACAAAATAGGGGATAAAGGGGTTAATTGTTGAGAGAAAGACGATAAAGTTAACGGGATATCGAGACTCAAACCCGCTTTCTTAATACTTTCTTTAGCAGACCAAATGCGAGTCGCTGCCATATTAAAATCCTCATGATTCTCTTGACTAATTACCTCCGCTAAATTAAAGGAATTTTCCCCCAATAAATCGCGCCACATCTGCACATCACGGGGGATAATCGGTTCCAGATCGCATCCTGACGCACCCTTAAGCACAAGGGTTAAATCTTCGGCATGAGATACCGAAACCGTCTCGTTATCGCTTAATTCGGGCTTGCCATCCCCCCGACGCTGAATTACACTAGGGGATGAGGTTAACATCCCTAAACTGCGATCGCTTCTGACTCGTCTTTCTACCGTTGCATCCCGATCGAGAATTAAAGTTAAATCGACATTAGGCATCATCTCCTTGATCTTTCGTTCTAAATAACAGGGTAAAAGGGCTGGAATCCAGGGATCTTGAGGATTTCTGTGTTTAATCACCTTTAATTCCAATCCTTGCCACACTTCTAAGAGATTGCCATCGTTATTGAATACCTCAAGATCATAGACAAAGGTATCTCCTTGATGCAGTCTTTCTTTGGCTGAAACAAACTGATTTTCGCCTAAATTGACAGAATATACCGTTAAGCGTTCTATGCCAGTGGGTAAAATAGTGGCATGGGGAACACAAGCTTGTAAAGCATGGATAACGGCATCTCTTGCCCCTGCATCGCCTAAAATCAGGGATTGAGGTAAATAACGACTAAACCAAGCAGTTTTTGGCTCAATGTTAATTTCTGCAATACATTCGGTTGCTTTGAGATGAGAATAACCCTTAATTCGTTGAAATCTTGCTTTATGGAACAATAAATGACCATATAAGTCCGTATCTGGGTTAATTTGAGGGTTATTTTTTCCTTCTTTAAGGGGGACAGGGGGGATCAATGGGCGACAGTCTGGCGCCCCCACAGAAGAATGGCTGATGATGGCTTCAAAATGATCGATACTAAACCCTGTATTGGCACAGCGAATAACGGCCTTAACCTTTCCAGAATCGGTGATTAAGGTAGCAATTTGTATCTTTAATGGTTTATCGGCAGAAACCACGATCGGACGGTTAAATTTAACCGATTCAAACCTTAATCCTCCAGTTTCCCCCTTGTTAAGGGGGACGGAAGGGGGATCTTGGTTTTCCCCCTTGTTAAGGGTTTGATCCTCCTTCCTTGCTAAGGTGGGGAGTAATGCAGTGGCCACCTGCGCGATCGCTTCTAACCCCAAGACACCGGGGAAAATGTATTCTCCTTGATAAACATGATCTTGTAAATAAGGATCATTGTCTAAGGATAATTCTGCTTCAGTAATCAGTTCAATTCCCGTGTAATGAACTTTCTTTGTCTCTAAAAAGCGTAAAAAAGATAATTCTTGCGGTTTTAAGCTTAAAGTCGGAGGTTCACCAAAACGCCCGGCGATGATAACAGAGGCAGTGGGTAGGGATTGATTTAAAAGTAAATGTAAGTATTTAATGCCAATATCGGGAGAAATAGGGGTAATACCTTCATTTCTTAGCTTTTCAACTGTTCCTAAACGTTCTCCCATGCCAATACCGGACCAAACCGACCATTCTAGGTTTAAACAGCGACAATTAGGGTATTTTCGACTAAATTCCGCTACAATATTCCCTAACCATTCATTGGCTAACCCATAGTCTGCTTCTCCTTTCAATCCAGTTTCGGCAATAATTGAACCGAAGGTGATTAAATAGTTGAGAGAATCGGGATTAATTTCCGTTAAGATATGTTGCAAACCCTTGACTTTTGGAGCTAAAGTTGCTATAAAATCTTCTGGTTCGAGATGTTGAATTAATTTCGGTGTATTAACCCCCGCACCGTGTAAAATTCCCGTAATTTCTCCTAAATTTGTCTTAATTTCGGCGATAGTTTGCTGAACTGACTCAGCATCACTGACATCACAAGAATAATAATGGACTTGGATGTTTGCAGACTTCATTCTTGCTAAATTTTCGGCTAATTCTCGGTTATCTTCAGGTTGAGAACGTCCTAAAATCGCTAAGGTGGCTTTACTTTCTTTAGCTAAGGATAAGGCACATTCTGAGGCAATACCTCTCCCTCCTCCCGTCACCAAAAGAAGCTCCTTGATTTTGCTTTTATTTGAACTTTTTAGGGCTTTTTTCTGCTTAGGGTTATCGGTATCTTTTTCTAACCCTAACAAGTTTAATTGACGAACAAACCGTTTTCCGTTTTCATCATAATAAACTTCTGTATAGCTATCGGTTGCAGTGATTTCTGAGAGAATGATATTAACTGCATTGGGATGATGAAAAGGAATATCAATCACACAGGTAGGAATTTGACGATTTTCTAGATAAAAAGTTCTCGCAAAGGACGCATATCCTCCTCCTTGTTGAATCAAAATCAAGGGTTTTTTCTCTTTTATAGATAATTTTGCCCCTTTTAAAAGCAAATCGATTTCTGATTCATCAGGATGGGATTTTAAACAAATAATGATCCCTTTTTCCTGCTCATGCTTTAAGGTGGGTTGTAAAACAGATAAGTTAGGTAATAAAGGATGATCAGCATGGGCGATAATATGCCAATTTCCTGCTTTTTCTCGATTTATTTGCTTTTTATCTGATTTAATTAACGGTTTTTCGATTAATTCAACCGTAAACGCACGCACCCAATTATCAACACCCATAGGGATTGATTCTTGAGGAATTTGGGAATTATTTTTGCCTAATTCTTCTAAAGCTGCTGCTAGATCCTGAATAGTTGCATTCGCATAATCTGTCGGTGAATGGGGAGGAGATAAGTCTAACTGACGCGCTGCTTCGATCACTAATTGACTGACACTGATAGAATTAAGGTGCAGATCCGCCAACAAGCGATGATGATTTTCAATGGTTTCTAGGGGTAATTCTGTTTTTTGTGCCACCAATTGACGAATAACTTCAATTTTTGAGGTTTGAGGTTTCAGGTTTGAGGTTTCAGGTTTGAGTTTTTGGCTATGATTAGGCAATAAAAGATCAATATTTTCTACTTTTGCCTGTTGACTTTTGCCCTTTGCCTTGATCTCACATGGATTGGCAATAAAATGGGGTTGATAGTCTAAATTAAAGGGACGACTAAATCTATCTTCAAATAACCCTTGATAGTTAACCTTGACACCATTAACAAACATCACTGCAACCGTTTTCAATAACCCTTGTAAAGACTCACTGCTGCTATCGAGAGAAATTACGGGAATATCCGTTATATCTGCCACTAAACGGCTTAATATGGAACCAGAACCCACTTCAATGAATAAATCAACCTCTTTCTCTGCTGACTTGACTGCATCGATGAAGCGCACGGGTGAGGTGATTTGTTCTAACAAAAGCGAGCGCCAGTCGGTATTTAATGGCAATTTTTCGCCCGTTACGGTAGAAATAACCGTTTTTTCCAGGGAATTTAAGGGATAAGTTTGTAAATAATCTTCTAAGGGTTGCACAGCCCGGGCCACTAGGGGAGAATGGAAGGCATGGGAGACAGGCAAATAAACGGTTTTAATACCTTTATTTTGGGCTTTTTCAACAACATCCTTAATCCCTAATTCCTCTCCTGAGATTATTGTCTGATAGGGTGAATTTAATCCCGCAATCTCAACGATACGTCCATTTAATAAACTTTTAACCGTTTCTGCATCGGCGTTAATGCTGGCCATTTTACCTGTTGGGTGGCCCAGTTGTGCCATTGCTTGACCGCGAATTTTAGCTAGATTAATTAATTGAGTCTTATCATAGGCATTTGCCCAAAATAAAGCGCATAATTCCCCTAAACTGTGTCCTATGGCTAAATCTGCTTTAATATTTAAGTTTTCTAGGAGTTGTAACCCCCCTAGGCAAGCCGTAACGATCGCCGGTTGAGCAATATTCGTCACCGTGTTATCCTTACCCTTGGCCAACTGAGCCTTGTTATATAATTGTTTAATCACAGGAAAACGTCTTTCCCAGAGTCCCCCATGAAGATAAACTGGTGCGGATTGCCCCGGAAAGAGAAAACCTATTTTATTGATCTGTTTTTCGTTATTGGTAAAGATATTATCTAAATTTTGACCGGGGGGGATCAACGAGTGCAAGCCTTGCGCTCCTACAAGGTGATTGGTTAAGCTATCGGGGGAAGATGCAATAATGGCCAGACGATAGGGTAAATGAGGATTGACCTTTTTCGCTAATTCAACGGCAAGATCCGTCATTTCTGACTGGGATATGCGAGGAACAATATTTAATAACCGATTAACCTGTGCTTGTAAGTCTTCTTGACTATTTGCACTCAATAGGAATAACTCCGCATCTTGGGGAGAATGGATTAATTTTTGTTCCTGTGGCGTTAAAGTGTGACGACGAATCTGACTTAATCCCTCGATGATAATATGACTGTTAATGCCCCCAAAACCCATGGCACTCACTCCTGCCCGTAAAGGTAAGGAATTTGGCCAGATTTGCCCCTCTTTTAATACCTGTAACCTTGCCTTGTCTTCGGTTAACCGAGCCTGAGGGCGATCGCAGCCCGTCACTGGTGGTAAAATTTGACGATGAACCGCCATAGTCGCTTTAATTAACCCTGCTATCCCCGCTGCTGCCTTAGTATGACCAATATTCGCTTTAATTGAACCAATAACGGCTTTATTTACCGTATCTGGATGAATACGAGATAAAACCTCTAATTCGGTTCCATCACCCACCGCCGTTCCCGTACCATGGCCTTCAAAATAAGCTATAGTATCTCCCGTAAATTCAGCCCGTTTATAGGCGCGATTTAAAGCCAATAACTGTCCTTCCACTTCTGGGCGAGTAATTCCGCCTTTGCCATCGGAAGAAATCCCCCAACCCTGAATAACAGCATAAATCCGTTTATTTTGCGCTAGGGCATCCCCATGACGCATTAACACCAAAAAACCGCATCCTTCCCCCGGAATAAACCCATTAGACCCTTGATCATACACTTTCATCTCCCCAGAGGCTAAGGCCCCCGTTTTGGCAAAACCCACCAACTCAAAAGGGTCCATACTAATATCCACACCCCCGACTAAAGCGATATCTAAATCTTCAGCGACTAAAGCCGAACAACCATTCGCTACTGCCAGTAAAGAGGAACTACAAGCCCCATCGACGATATATCCGCCCCCTTTTAAGTCAAAATAATTGCAAATTCTCCCCGCTATCGTATTCGCGAGATTTCCCGCTAAAGATTCCTCTCCAATCGGTTCAAAGGGTTCTTTAAAGCGATTTTCTAATTCATTTAAGAAAATTTGCCGTTCTTTGTCCGATAATCCTTGTTTTAATAATTGTTCTTCTACCCTATGACGCACATAGGGCCAACGCAATCTTAGGGTATTAGCCCGCGATAACTCGCCTGTGAGGGTATTTCCCAGTAAAACCCCGGTTGTTTCTTTATTTAACCCCTTTCCGTTGGGAAATCCCGCATCATTCAACGCCTGAGACGCAATATCTAAGGCTAACCAGTGGGTTAAATCAGCCGAACGAAAGGTACTCCCCACCACTTTATAAGCAATGCGATCGAATTCATAGCCCTCAATAACGGCAGCTTGAGTCGAATAAATAACATCGGGGGCGCTTTTATCGGGAGAATAGTAGTCACTTAACGATAATCGCTCTGAGGGAAAGCGACGAAATGCCCGACGCTGAGACAGGACATTTTCCCATAATTCCTGTGGAGAATCGGCATCAGGATAAAGACAAGCCATGCCAACAATAGCAATTTGAGGAGAAGCTTTCATAGTCAATGACCAGGAGAATGTTACTGTAGGAGCGTAAGGCTTACGCCCTTTTCATTTGTAGTTTGTAGCTAAAAGCTGTAGGGTGGGCTTTGCCCACAAAAACCCCATAATATATTGGTTAAGGACTTGATAAAATGCTGGAAACCTGTACTAGGGGTAATTTTGCTTTTAAGGGTTCAACCGCTAAAATCAAACCTCTGAAACAACACACCAGCGTCAATCCGAAAAACATCCCAAAAACAATGTGAAAGGACATCAAAATGCCATAAGCAACGGCTACAGATGCCCCGAAAATTATCTGCTCACGGGGGTTAATTGGTGTTGTTCCCGGATCCGTCACCATATAGAAAGTAAAGAGGACAAAAGCCACCCCTGTCATGGGTAATAGGGCGGGGATTAACGGTGTCTGAAAGATAGCACTTCTGAGGATTGCTTGTAAGATAAAAGCCCCTAACCATCCCGCAATTAAAGGCAATTTACGAGTAAAACGGGCATTTAAAAACGTTCCCGTACAAACAATTAAGACGGGTAAAATCCAATCTGCCCAACCGCTTAAATTCTCAGTAAACTGATAGGGGGGCGCGATGCCAATCCAAGGAAATAAGAGTAAGGTAACGCTAATACCAAAATTAGAAGGATTGAGAAAATGACGGGTTTTATCCGCCACTTTTAACCGAAAAATTGCTTTAGATCCGATAGCCACCGCTACTGCAAACATAATCGGAAATAAACGCTCATTAGCATAGAGTAACATAGCGATCGCTAATGAGGTAATATGGGCAGAAAGCAGAAAATCGACAAACTGACCGATACTTCCTAAATATCTAGGTTTAAAGCCATTTACCCCGGCATCAACGCTTTCTAATAATAATTCTACGCTGTAACCTGTTGCTAAAGCCACCAGAGGTTGCGCCCAAGATTGTTCAAATCCGAGGACAGTATGACCTAAAATATTGAGAAAGGTAATCGCTATAGCAAAGCGTCGTAATCCTGCTAAACGGTTAGGTTGATAAGAAACCGTAGAACGCTCTACTGAAGAGCTAAAATAGGGAAGATTAAATAATTGAGTGGTTGTCATGGTTATTGTTGAAGATGAGTTAAAGGAAATTATCTTTCCCAAAAGTGATTTACTGAGTGATGAACCCCCTATGGAGTCCTATTTGCATTTACAACAGATGATTCTGCTCCTAAAATGCTTAGAATGGTATTGGCAAGACAGAAATGATTTTTTTGTGGCTGGTAATCTGACTATTTATTACAGTCCCAATCAACGAAAATCAGAATATTTTAGAGGTCCTGATTTTTTTGTGGTTTTGGGAGTAGCAAGAAAACCGCGTAAAAGTTGGGTAGTGTGGGAAGAAGATGGGAAATATCCCCATGTCATCATCGAGATTTTGTCTGATTCAACGGCAGAAACCGATCGAGGTCTCAAGAAAGAAATTTATCAGGAAACTTTCCGGACTCCTAACTATTTTTGGTTTGATCCCAATAGTTTAGAATTTAAGGGTTTTCAGTTGATGGTAGGAAAATACGAAGAAATTGCAGCGAATGAACAGGGCTGGTTATGGAGTCAACAGTTAGAATTATTTTTAGGGGTTCATGACAGCCAATTACGCTTTTTTACCCCTGAAGGTAAACTTGTTCCCACCCCTGAAGAAGTGGCAGAAAAGATGGCTCGGAAGTTACAAGATTTAGGGATAGATTGGCGAGATTTGGCTTAAGTTTGACCTGAAATCTCGATCAAGCCAGCTGAACTGCAACTTATGAAGTAATCTGCCCAAATGCTACAGTTAGGCGTTTTTCCCGCGATAATAAACAAAAATCGAGCTATATTTGCCAATTCTCGACATGATTTGCTATACTCCAAGAAGTAACTACATTCTTCCTCAGCCCCCAATTGGGGGCTTTTTCTTGGTAAAAAAGAAGCGATCGAAGGCTTATTTTGGCTCTTTTTTGCCTTTAAATCCGACTATTGAGCTTAAACCTACGGCAATTAAGCCTAATACAGCTGAAGGTTCGGGTACAGGAGGAATATCAAGAGGTCGAAGACCATGAGTCTCTTCTGGCCCTATAAATGGGATGGTCGTGATAGGTAAAAAGTTACCCGTGTTTGGACTAATACTCCAAGTACCACTCCCTATCAGTGTTGATGGACCAAAAGATGCTAACACCCCTCCATTTTCATCTTTAGCAACCGCTTTAACTGGTAGGTTTGCCTCCCAAGTATTATTATTGTTAATTGTAATGGTTCCGTCATTTTGGGCACCATTTAAGGTAATGAAAATGAATGATTGTCCACCACCAGGAAGACCAACAGGACTAGCCGATTTTACACTCAAAGCGATGATTTTTAGACCAACTGTACAAGAGTTTGGATTTAGATCGCCTAATCCCTCATCGAAGGTACAATCTCCAATTCTTTCAAGAATGGTATCAACAGGAAAACCAGGAAATGGGGCTGGAGTAATGGCATATCCTTGAAGCGGAACGACACCTATACCAGGTATAGTAACAGTCGTATTTGAGGGATTTGTCTCAAAATAGTCGCGGCCTGCCTTTATATCTACAGCTTTCGCTCCTTCTGGCATCCCTAATAAAGCAACCCCCAAACCCACAGCACCAATGAGACCCGTAGTGACGGGTTTTAACCGAGTATTAATCATTTGACTGAAACTCCTTCGAGTAACTACATTCTTTCCTGAATTTTACAACAAGAATTTTTCCTGTCAAGTTATAAATCAGGATCATTTATTAAGTTTTATTACACTATTTACCCGGGTAAGCGTAGCTCAAACGCTGTTGATAATTGGCCAATTTTGTCAGCAGCTTGCTATGTGGGCATTTCAAAGGATAGCAGTCAATCAGAATAGTTACTAACTTGACCTATTTGGTCGATTGTTGCCTAACAATTGAGAGGGCAAATTCTACCCAAATATACCCAAATCGCCCTCTAGGTTTATTTTGTCAAGGATTGTTAAAATACGCTTACCCTGACTATCTACACTTCCTATCCCTCCTCTGACAGAAAAGGGAGGCTCTCTTAGGTTTGGTGGGTAAAATGTATTCTAAGATACAGTCCTGCTGACGAGCGAGTGGAAGGAACCACAAAGACACAAAGGACACAAAGATTGATCGCTTCTATAGTAAGTTAAACTTATCACACAGAACCTAGAAGAGCCGCTTTGTCTGGCAAGACTCCTACGAATAATTGCTTTTAAAATAGCCTTAGCTTGACAGGAATCAGAATTATTAAGTAGGTAGGTGTTAAAAATTGTCAGACACCCCCCTTATCAAGGGGGGCAGGGGGGATCCCCCCGCCTATCGGCACCCCCCTTATCAAGGGGGGCAGGGGGGATCCCAGTCAAAATCCATAAAATTTAATAACATTGCCATAATGATTACTCCAAGGTAACTATCTGACTTTTAGTGCCTACTTATCATTTTTGGCAATATTTTATAGACTAGGAATATAGAAATAAAAAAGAGGAAAACCGATGATTACTATACGCAAAGCGGAGGAAAGAGGCCACGCTAACTATGGTTGGTTGGATACCTATCATACTTTTTCTTTTGCCCAATATTATGATCCCCAACAGATTAATTTTAGGAGTCTAAGAGTTATTAATGAGGATAAAGTGATTGGGGGAAAAGGATTTCACACCCACGGACACCAGGATATGGAGATTTTAACCTATGTTTTGGAGGGAGAACTAGAACACCAAGACAGTCTCGGCACAGGTTCCGTGATTCGACACGGTGAAATTCAACGGATGAGCGCGGGAACAGGGATAAAACACAGTGAATTTAATCATTCTGCCACTAATCCCCTGCATCTTCTGCAAATTTGGATTATTCCCGACCAAAAAAATCTAGAACCCAGTTATGAACAAAAAGCGATCGCATTTTCTCCCCATACCTTACAATTAATCGCCTCTCCCACCGGTGCCGATAATGCGGTTAAAGTCCATCAAGACGTTAATCTCTACTCGGGAATTCTGCCCCCAGGCCAGTCCCTGACTCATCCCTTAGCTCCCAGTCGTTATGCCTGGTTACAGGTGGCTAGAGGGCAAATAACCCTAAATAGCGTGCATTTACAAGCGGGGGATGGAGCGGCAATTAGCGAGGAAACTTCCTTGGCTATTCAATCTCTAGAAGACTCGGAAATTTTGCTTTTTGACCTAGGGTAGTGGGGTTGAGTGTTAGGAACCCTAGTGGCTAAGTTTTGCCGCCAATTCCCCGGCCGACTTTCAGCCATCAATACTGTCCACCACGCTCAGAAAATCGTTGTGGATTAGCTCGGCGATAAAATTCTCCGGATCGGTGATGGGAACAGTAACGCCTTGGCTGGCTACCATCTGTGCAGCCATCCGAGTCATGAAGTCCTGTCTTGTTTCCGTCATTCTCCCCTGACATTGTTGTAATTTTTCCACCAATTCCAGTGGGGAATCGGCCACCAGTTTATCTCCCTCGCGGGTGACATAAATTGTCATCTTTCCTACCTCCTAAATGATCGGGAACGAGAATTCGGCACTACTAAACCACTTCTTTTCTCGCTATCATTATTGCTAGTTAGTTAGCCCCAGCCTCGTCCGTCTTTCCCTGTTTCCACTATTTTTTCTGGCTTGTCGCCGGGTAATTATTAAGTAGCTGGTTATAATTAGGGCTTGCTGAATAAATGTGAAATGTAGGCAAGGTAAGGGTTTTGTGGCTTTTCTTGCGAAACAGGTGCAAGATTTTGAGAGAATCGTGCTTCAAAACCTTGCGTCTTCATCGGCCCGCGTCCTGTAGGGGCGAAGCAT
>NZ_JADBVE010000298.1:0-33377 GCF_020245285.1 Microcystis sp. M31BS1 | reverse complement strand
GATTAAACGGGTAAGAGTTGTTAGACGTGCTGACGGTTATTATTGCCAGTTTTTGATTGACGTAGAACGGCAAGAATACCATAAACCAACGGGACAAATAACAGGAATTGACTTAGGGTTAAAGGAATTTTATACCGATGCTCAAGGGAATACTGTAGAGAATCTACGTTATTTAAGAAAGTCAGAAAAACGACTGAAAAAAGCACAAAGGAGATTATCAAAACGATTTCGTAAAGGAAAGAAACAGTCTAACAACTATCACAAGCAACGGATAAAAGTGGCTAGACTTCATCTTAAAGTATCAAGACAACGTAAAGACAAAGCAATTAAAGACGCTTTGGCGTTAGTCCAGTCTAATGATTTGGTAGTCTATGAAGCTTTAAAGGTAAGAAACTTAGTCAAAAACCGTAAACTTGCCAAGTCGATTAGTGATGCTTCTTGGTATCAATTCACTGAATGGTTGAATTATTTTGCCAAGATTTATCGGATTGTTTTTGTTGCTGTACCACCACATTTCACGACTCAAGATTGTTCAGTTTGTGGGACGAGAGTTCAAAAAACCTTAAGCACTAGAACTCATCAATGTCCTAATTGTCAAACAGTCTTAGATAGGGATCATAATGCAGCAATCAACATTCTTAAAAAAGGGTTACAATACTTGGGAAATTATCTCAACGGTACTGTTGGGCAAACAGAAACCGACCCAAACGCCTTGGGAGAGTCCGACCTCTGGGTTTTCAGTGGAGACATTGAAAATCTAAGTTGTCTCGTTGAACAAGGAATTTCTAACAGCGATGTGGAAAGAATCCCCCGTCACAGCGTAGCTTGACGGTGGGAGTATGTCAATGTAATCTCATGGCGATAGATAGTAACTTTAGGCAAATTAAATTTTTTAACTTTTCTGTTTTCTTATTGCCCAAATTAGCCAGATTGTTGTAAGCTTATGACCCAACTACAACCGGATATATTCGTTAACCACCGTCCCGATACCGATGGAGACGAGGAAGAAGACTACTTCGATTATTTTTATGATGAACCGGGTAGTGAACCAGGGACATTAATTATCGAACCGGATGCCAAACCCTCGCGGATTATTTTAATCGACTACGATGAAGATAACGCCATTCGCAAGGTGGATATTACTCCCAATGCTTGCGCCCCCTATATTGGCACAAATACCGTGTCTTGGATGGATATTCAAGGGTTAGGTAGTGAGACGGTTTTAAAACAGGTGGGAGAAATTTTTAATCTGCATCCTTTGTTATTAGAAGATGTGGTTAATGTGCCGCAGCGACCGAAGTTAGAGGACTATAACAATCAATTGTTAGTGATTTCTCAGATGGTGCGACTGAAAGAAGATGAAAGCGGTTTTGATACAGAACAAGTGAGTTTTGTCTTAGGAAAACGCTATCTTTTAAGTTTTCAAGAGGAGGAATTACAGGACTGTTTTGAGATAGTCAGAGATCGAATTCGCACTTCCCAGGGACGAGTACGGAAATCGGGGGCGGATTATTTAACCTATTTATTATTAGATACGATTATCGATGGTTATTTTCCCGTGGTAGAACACTACGAAGATCGGATTGAGGCTTTGGAAGATATGATCATTAGTAATCCCGATCGAGATACAATGCAGGAAATCTATGATGTCCGTCGGGAATTATTGGCACTGCGTCGCTTAATTTGGCCGATGCGAAATGTCCTACATTTACTGATGCGTGACCATCATGGTATAATCAGTGATGAAGTACAAATTTATTTTCGGGATTCCTACGACCACGTCATTCAAATTCTGGAAATTATCGAAGCTTATCGAGAATTAGCGGCGAGTTTGATGGATGTTTATATGTCCACTATGGGCAATAAATTAAACGAAATTATGAAGTTTTTAACCGTAATTTCGACGATTTTTATTCCCTTAACTTTTATCGTTGGTGTCTATGGCATGAACTTCGAGAATATGCCAGAATTGAAAGGAGAATGGAGTTATTTCCTTGTCTGGTTAGTCATGTTAGCCGTAGCGGGGGGCTTGATTTTTTACTTCTGGCGCAAAGGTTGGTTTAAACCAATTTATTCCCTGAAAGAGGAAGCAAAAAGTTAGTTAACGAAGGCAGGAGTCAGGAGTCAGGAGTCAGGAGGCAGGAGTCAGGAGTCAGGAGACAGGAGATTATTTTTATTTATTCTTCCCACACCCCACACCCCACACCCCACACCCCACACCCCATCTCCCCACACCCCACACCCCACACCCCACACCCCACACCCGACGACAAACTTTTTCGACAAACCCTAATTATTCGACCACAAATGCGAGGATTTGGCCTTGGTGACTGCCGAAGCGAATCTGTAAACCGGACTCTAGGGGAACTTCTTGGTTATGAACCTGTTTCCAGTGGCCATCTTGATAGATAAAAGTACCAAAACGGGAGAAATCTGCGAGAAAGTATTGATAGTCTGGATAATCGGCATTTTTACGGCAAATTATCCGACAATGGTTTTTACTAACCCATTTTTCAGCAATCTGTAGATCATTTTCCATGTCCCGTCCTATATTCATGCCACCACCACGGATTGACCATTTTCTTTCGGGACGATCGAGATAGTATAAGAAAGCGGCGGGCATGGTTCCGGAGATATTGGGCATAACCGTCGGTGATTGAGTCTCATCAAGGGTTTGCAGCAATTGCCCGTCGAATTCTGGGTGCATATAGAGAATCGGCAAAGTCCAAGCGGGTTGATTGTACTTGTAGAGGGTTAATAATTGCTGCCTAGCGATACGAACGGCCTGATCGATAGGGACTCTTGGACTGGGAAACAACTTGGACATCTGCGCTTCTTTGTCTTTGAAACCGAGGAGGCTGCGGGTAAAAACTTCGATAAAACTCAAGGCCTCTCGATCGGCGATCGCATCTCGCATGGCCAAAACTGCGGGAACGCCGTGGTGAATCAAGACTTCCGCCAGACTGCTACGGGGAATCATCTCCTGACCTGATTTAGCGGGATAAGCGCCCCAACAGGCATTAAAAACCGCTAAAATAACTTGATTTCTCACCAAAGCTTGGGCTAACTCCGTCCCGTTTAGCTGTTCCCCCGGCCGCAGAAATAGGGAACCGCCATTGGGGGCGGCGATTCCGTGGCCGGCGTAGAAAAAAGCTTGATATTTACCCGTATCCAAGGCCCTGGTCAGTTCTTCGGCCTCCGGTCGAATTAAGGTATCGACTTTGACTTTCACTCCCCAATTCTGGAGGGAACTACTGCCCCCAGGGGAGATGGCCTGGATGAGATTGGTGGCCTCGGATTCCAGTGCCTGGTCGGGATTAGTTTCTCCACTGGTATTAATGGCGGTGAGGTTGAGGGAACTAGCGGCGGTTTTAATCTGTTTTTCGCCGATAACTAAGAGAATATTGAGACTATTAGTCGGTTTTATCGGTGGCAATGGTTCCACATCGCTGGTGGTGCGGCTAAAGAGTATATTCGGATGCAGAGATATGGCCTGTTTACCCGCTTGCTGCATAATTTCCCAGGGCAGCAGAATTAAATAGGGGTTGCGACATTCCAAGCGAATTCGCAGGGGCTGATTTTTGCCGAGAGCGATTCCCTGACTTTGGGCGAAACTTTGACCAATTGATGCTTGAAATAACCATTGCCAGAGACTAATACCTAGTTTCTGCATTAATCGACCGCCATAACTGCCGCCTTCTCCCGAAAGAGTCAGTTTAGGTCGATAATTTGCTTCTAATTGCTCTAACATCGGCAAGGTCGGCATTTTTTGCAGACAGAACATTTCCTGCCATGCCATCCATTCCGTGGTTAGACTCTCGGTCCATTCACAGTCATGATGCACATATCCCCCCGGTAGGGGTGCTTTCGTCACCCAACGGGCGAAATTATTACTCGTGGCTAAACTAGCGATGGCTAAATTTAGACTAGGGATGGCATCATCGGTCATTGTGGTTCTTGAGAAGTCTATAGAATCTTATTCTAGAGGATTTCTGAACAGCAAGGAAGAGTATTAAGTCACCAATAAACAACAAAGTTCGATAATTTTTGTTTGCCAAGATGAACGTAGGTTGGGTTGAAGCATGAAACCCAACGCCCGCATAGTTTACGCTACCGCTAACCCATCCTACAAATAATTGTGCCTCCCTACTTAACTGACCAATAAACAACAAAGTTCGATAATTTTTGTTTGCAAAGTTGCCAAAGGTTCTGCACCCCGCTTGAGACGATATTCTAATTCGAGAAGTATGGGCAAGGTGGCGAGAAGTTGCTTAGAAGAAAAGGATTGTATCTCTTTGCGAATGAAATACAGTCGTTTGGGGTTAGCAATTTCGGCGGCGGCGGCGATATTTTTCTCGTCTTTTTCTCCTTCTTCAATTTTTAATTTTACTATTGCCCAAGTGCGAAATTGACCCCCTAGGGTGGCAGTGATACCCAGGGGGTTCTCGTTGCGATTTAATAATTCATTGACTAATTCTAGGGCCTTGCCTGTCTCCCGTTTTAAAATAGCACT
The DNA here is from genome assembly GCF_020245285.1 of Microcystis sp. M31BS1. Taxonomy (NCBI): domain Bacteria; kingdom Bacillati; phylum Cyanobacteriota; class Cyanophyceae; order Chroococcales; family Microcystaceae; genus Microcystis; species Microcystis sp. M31BS1. The sequence goes on along the minus strand of NZ_JADBVE010000298.1, from coordinate 28,864 downwards.
GGCTAACTGTAAGCTGCTTTGATTGCTGGCATTGACTAAGCTTAAAATGTCCTTTTTGTCAATAGTTCCCGCCGAATTATTTTTAAATAAACGCAGTTTTTCTAACTCCATCCACAGCAAGCGGCTGTTATTTCCCACTGATTCAGCTAAGAGTTCGATCGCATCGGGAGTTAATTTTACTCCCACTTCTTTGGCAATTTCCCTAACTCTTTGGGCAATTTCCTCGACTTTCCAAGGCGGAATTAGTTCAAATTCTTTAACCTCTGCCTGATTTTGGATAAACTTGCTCGATTTTAAGCGGGAGTCTGGTTTTTTGGTGCTGGTTAATAACAGATAGGAATTTTCGGGTAAATTGGGCAAAGTGCGCTGTAATTCCTGGAAAATATCCTCGGAACATTGTTGACAAATAACCGTATCAGCTAACCAAACTAAACGATTTCCCATGCCGAAAACTGGAGTCATCGCTTGATTGAGGGCCTCGATAATTGCCTCATTGCGATCGCCGTTGATTTTGTCATAATTAAACTGTATCCAATTGGGATCGAGAAGTTTTGCTTGCAGATTTTTCACCGCTTGGTTAATAGCAAATTCATCCTCTCCCCAATAAAATATTGTCGGCATAAGTTTCTAATTATAGCAGTTAAGTAGGTAGGTGTTAAAAGTTGTCAGACACCCCTCTGATCAAGGGGGGACTAAGGGGGAATCGGCACCCCCCTTATTAAGGGGGGCAGGGGGGATCAGAAGCGAAATTTATCTTCAATTTAATTATAACTACTTACTTATCTTGAGGTGTCACTATTGCCCATTTTGCCAAATTTTTACATTTTTGTCAGCACTACCAATAATTAAATATTTACCATCGGCACTAATTGCTAAAGATAACAGTTTGTCTGTGGGTTGATCAAGAGTTGCTAATTTTGCTTTGCTTGTTAAAGACCAAAACTTAATCATTTGATCCGAAAGCTTGTTTAATCTGATCAGCACAAGCAGCAGAGGATAAACCCAGAATTTCCTAATATTAACGCTGGCTATTCATAAACACAGGTAAAGACTATCTGACTCGATAATTTCCCAAATTAATCAAAAAATAGACTCGATCGACCCCAAATAACGCACAATAAAAAAGGAAATGTCAAAGGAGAATCGCAAATGTTGCCCTATATCCTAGCGGTCGTTGTGGGATTGAGTAGTCTGTACCTCCTCACCACCGCTTTTATCGCCCCCGATCGCCACCGTCAAGATGATTTTCTCTGGAGTGCGGTAGGATTATTCTATGCCCTTGTCCTCTGGTTGTGCGCGGGAAGGATTACAGGCGCTATCCTCCTCGGACAAGCTGCCGCGACCATATTATTTATTGCCTTCGCTTGGCAAACTCTCAAACTCAGACAAGCACTTTTTTATCCCGACAAACCGGTTAAATTATTTACTATTGTCGGTTGGTTAGGCAATCGTCTGGGGAAAGTTACTCCCTCCCAATCCCCTAAAACTAAAGCTAAACCTGAGAAAGTAGCAGCAAAAGTCAAAGAAACGGTTAAGGAAACGGTTGCCCCCGTTGTCGAAACAGCGGCAGCTATCGGGGAAACTATTACAGAATCAGTGACAGAAATTGGCGAAAAAGCTCAAGAAACGGTTGTCCCCGTTGTCGAAACAGCGGCAGCTATCGGGGAAACTATTACAGAATCAGTGACAGAAATTGGCGAAAAAGCTCAAGAAACGATTGCCCCCGTTGTCGAAACAGCGGCAGCTATCGGGGAAACTATTACAGAATCAGTGACAGAAATTGGCGAAAAAGCTGCGGAAATTATTGATGATGATGAAACTTTCGATGATTTCGATGATTTCGATGATTTTGATTTGGCAACAGAAGAGATCAACCCTTCTGAAAATCCCCCAGAAATTCCCCCGACTGAACCTGTCACAACTGTTGAAGTCGAAACTATTGCCGTTAGCGAAACGGTGATTATTGAAGTTACCGAGGAAGACTTGTCTCCAGAAGAAACTATCGGAGAAGATAATCTCCCAGAAACTCGATCGCAAAGCGCAGAAAATCCCCCCCCAGAGGAAGACTTGTCTCCAGAAAAAACTATCGGAGAAGATACTCCCCCAGAAACTCGATCAAAAAGGGAAGAAAATCCCCCCCCATCGGATTAAAAGTTAAGATTATTTAGCGGGTGGGTTAGGTAAGTAGTCGTGCAAAATTAATTTCCTAGTGAAGATAGGCAAGAGGCAAGGGGCAAGAGGCAAGAGGTGGTTAGATATGTGTAATTAATTTTGCTTAGGTACTTAATAATTACGGTTCTTCGTTACTTGGTATGATTCGATATGGGGGCATAAATCGACTAAATCCTTATCTGGTAAGAGACTTAATTGATTAGTTAGTTCTAGATCGAAAACAATTGAGAAAAATTGCCAAATGCCTTTCTATATAAGGGTTACATTTATTATAACCCCCGTCCATTGCATAACACAAACCGAAGAACCATGATTCCCTGACTTTTCCACTGTTTATAATGCCAGAACATGGTGGAGTAGGGAGAGAAATCTTTCGGGAATTCCCGCCAATTACAGCCATTTTTGAGTTGATAGAAAATCCCATCTAAAATCTGTCGTTTTGTCCCTTTCGGGGGGGCCAGTCAATTTCTTCTTTGGCAATAGCGGTTCTGCGATAGACTACTCTTCATTCGTCATACTACTTGAGTAGATTTTAGCTTACTCCTCTATTGATTTTCGGGGACGACTAGACGGTGGCGCATTCACTGACGGGGTTCAGACCAAAGTATTGCCGTTAAACAGGCTACAGACTCTCTTCCCTGAAACCTATAATGGACAAGGTTTTCGCTTCACCTTTTCAGCCTAGCATCTACATTATAAAAGATACCAAATGGGTTCTATAATAGATTTGGTGGTTGGGAGATTAAAGCCTCAATATCAAACTGGGTAAGCATTCTTCCTTGATTTTTCCAATCGGGTCTAAAAAAATGATCATGCCTTCAAATCCTTTCACTATTGGTCAACGAGTTACTCCTGAAAATTTCATTGGAAGAAAGACATTAATCAGGAGAGCATTGCATCAGATTAGAAGCCGTAGTTCTCTAGCGGTTTGGGGTGGTCCGGGTATGGGCAAATCATCTTTTTTAAAACTGCTAACATATCCTATTATCTGGGAACAATGCGGGCAAGATTATAACCAAGCAGTTGTTGTATTCATTGACTGTCAAAGCCTGGAACCTTTTAAGATTTCTGATTTTTGGCGCAATATTTTAGTAACAATTAAGAATAATTTTTCTTTCTTAAAAACCAGTATTGATACTCTTTCAGAAAAACCAGAAGCCACGGTTAATGATTTGCTTATTATCTTGCGTTTACTTAAAGAACAGGGTAAATTTTTAGTTTTACTTATCGATAATTACGATGTAACCTTACGTCCCAATTCCCAATATACGAAAGCTGATATAGATACCTTCGTCAGTCAGTGTCGTACCCTGGCTCAATCCGAGGAGCAAAATATCTCGATAGTTGTGACTTCATCTCGTCGGTTGAGTCAAATTGGTCCAGAACTTACACCTGATAAATCACCTTGGTATAATGGTTATTTATTTGAAAATCTTAAGCCTTTTACTAATCAGGAAGTAAACCTTTTACTCGATAGAAGTGAGAGTCTATTGGGTTGGAAACAAGCTATCCGTAAAATTGCTGATGGTAATCCAGCTTTACTGCAAAATGCTTGTTTCTTATTATATGAAGAATTGGTTTCGGGAAATAACCTTAATGAGAAAAAATTTATTCAAGAATTTCAAACAAACACTTTACACTTATTTCAAGCTATTTGGCAACTGTCCACTGAAACAGAGCAAAATTTGTTAATGTTGCTGGCTTTATCCCAATTAGAAGGCAAATTAGGGAGGAATCGATACACTCTCGGCGGAATTGAAGCGATTTTCAGTCAAAAACAAATAGAATTAAATAATTTGGTTGAGCGAGGTATCTTAAAGAAGGTAGAGGGAGAAGAAAATACTACTTATTCTTTCTGCTCATCTATAATGGAGTGGTGGGTGATTAAGCAAATCGAGAATAGCCAGGAAGAGGAGTTGAAAAAACGACAAAGAGGATTCCTTAATTTAATGAGCCGCCAACAGACGACAAGAGTTAATACTGCTATTCGTTGGCTATGGCAAAATAAAGATAAGATAGCATCTATCATTGAGCAAGTAGGGGGGTTATTATCATAATGACAACACAAACAAGGCACATAAATCCCTATATTGTCGGTCGTCCCATTTATGACCGGGAGTCATTTTTTGGCCGACGGAAACTTTTTAGATTTATTGAAGATAATCTCAAACAAAATACACAAGTTATTTTGCTGCATGGTCAAAGACGTATTGGTAAATCTTCTGTACTCATGCAAATTCCTAATTTTGTGGGACTAGGTGAGTTCGTGTTTATCTATTTTGATTTGCATGACAAAACGCGACTACCACTTGACAGTATCTTACAAAATCTTGCTTCAACTATTGCTGATAAGTTGAATATTCCTCAATCAGAATCTTTGTCCTTGAATTATAAAACGGTTTTCTCTGATGAGTTTTTACCTCAAGTAATTGAGGTCTTAAAAGAGCAGAAACGAAAAATGGTTTGGTTATTAGATGAATTTGATGTTTTAAATGATCAAACACCTGATTCCCCAGTTGAATCTTTTTTCCCTTATCTGGAAACTCTTATCGGTCAATACAATAATTTATTTATCATTCCAGTAATAGGAAGAAGAGTAGAAGATTTAACCAACTTAAAAAGCTTATTTAGACAAGCTGTTAATCAAGAAATTGGCTTATTAGAAAAATCAGATGCTAAAGCATTAATTACTAAACCTGCTGCACATTATTTAAACTATGATTCTCAGGCTATCGATGCAATTTTAGAATTGAGTTCAGGTCATCCTTATTTTACTCAAGTGATATGTAATGCTCTTTTTTTACAAGCTGAAGAAGAGGATAAGTCAGAAATTACCTGTGATGATGTTACTAAAATTGTCGATGATGCAATTGAAACTGCTGAAGGAGGACTAGCTTGGTTTCGAGATGGATTACCGATTCCTGAAAGAGTTGTTTTTTCAGCAGTAGCGCAAGCGGAGAAAATGGCTGAGAAGAAAAATAATTCAGTGACAGAAGAACCTTTAAAATTGCTCAGAGAATATGGAGTTATCATAACAGAAGCTTTAAATAAAGCTCCAGAAAATTTAGTTCAATGGGAATTTTTAGAGAGAGTAGAAAATTCAGAATTTCACTACAAAATTAAAGTTAAGCTAGTTCGTTATTGGTTGGTTAAACGCTATCCTTTAAGACAGGCTATCTGGGATTTAGAAAAAGTTGATTTAGATGCTTGCAGACTTTTTGAATTGGCCGAAGATATAGCTGAGAATCGTAATTTATCTAGTTCCGATATTTATGAACAAATTGCAAAACTGAATCCTAATCATTTTACGGCTTTATTTAAATTGGCTGAAGATTATCTTGACACTAAAAACTATCAACAAGCATTAGAAAAATATAACAGAGCATATAAAGTTGATCCCACACGCGCTTATGAAGGATATGAGCTAACGCGAGGAAAAAAATATAGAATTTGGTGGAATAAAAACCGATTAACATTAGCTTTATTATCTGTATTTTTACTAACAATAAGTGTTACTATTAATCTGTTCCAACTGTCCCAAGTACAAACACAACTTAAAGAAAAAAAAGCCAGACTTGCCGAATTAAAAGAACTAAAAGAAGAAAATGCCAGACTTACTAAACAAGTAAAAGAACTGAAGCCAACAAGAACAAACTTGATTTGGCGTTCTGAAAGCAATCTTACTCAAATTACTAACCTGCATCAGATTTGTTTTGGCAATACTAACCTCAACTCAGTACAAACTGTTTTTGGCTCTAATAAACCACCTTTTAGAGGCTATATTAAAATTTCCTCTTCAAAAACAGGAAGATGTGATGTGGGAGACACTTTTAACGGTAGTTTCGATTTATCTGGAAGTTCAGGTCACTGTGTTGGAGATGTCACTATTACTTGGCAAAATAATAATAATGCTTTTATTGAATGGAACATAACTAATTTAGGTTCTGCTTGTCCTGTGGATAGTAAAAGATGGCAAGTTAACACTTATCCAGCAGTGGGGTAATTTAGCCTTTTGACGGGCAAAATGCCCATCCCACAAGGAGAAAAATCCCGCCTAATTTCAGCAAGGAGAACCAATAAAAAGGAGAGAAAAGTCTATGAAGGCCACAAGAATTTTACCTGACGGTTAAGTTGTGACTGTACTTTCTGACGGCACGACTGTACCCTTAAAGACTCAGACAGACTGGACACAAATCGAGGCTATGACTGAGGAAGAAATTGAAGCGAATGCTTTATCAGATACCGACAATCCACCACTGACTGATGAGGAATTGAAACGCTTTGAGTCAATTACTACTATAAATCCCATTATTGTTAAGTCAACGGCTTGTCCTTGAACGTTTTAGTGATGTTGATAACTTCCTACAGAACCTTGCTAATGTCGTGTCCCTACCATGTTGACATAATTTCAGTGACAAATATCTATCGAACTTTTTTTCATCTACTACAACTAATATGAAATCTTTTATTTCAGCTTTTCAATATTTTATTATTCCTATAATTGTTGTAATGGGTGTATCGATTTATTTAGGGTTTAAACAGCCGACTGAACCGCCAACCACTGCGATAGTTTCTACCTCGCCTTCAGTTTCTTCTACTTCTCTAATTTCTCCTGCTCCTATCCCCAAAAATACTCTAACGCCTCCCTTACTCGGCTACTAACATTATTGTCCGTTGTCTTTTAACTCAGCGTCGGGTTTTGAAGGGTTGTCATCCGTTGTGATAATTGTACCAGAAGGCAATTGATAGCCTGTTAAATTCCCTTGTTTCCACCACCTCCAAGCCGTTCGATAACTTATTGCTGCTTTTTTTGCATAGTCTGATCGTCTCATGTCTATATATTACTATGCCTGACTATATCTGACTATATTTATATTGAAACTTTACAATACCTAGACTCTCTCGTTGACAAAAGGTCATTAGATAAAATTCTAGCGTTAAAACCAAAAATGTTGGGTTCTTCGTTACTTGGTATGATTCTATAGGGAGACATAAATCGACTAAATCCTGATCTGGCAAGAGATTTAATTGATTAGTTCGCTCCAGATCGCAAACAATTGACAAAAATCACAGTAATGTCTGTTTCTATAAGGGTTTCATCCCTTATAACCCTGTCCGTTGCATAAGACAAACCTAAGAACCCAAGAAATTAACTAATTAATTTAACCTTCACCCCCCACCCAGTCAAACCAAGTTTAAAAGGTGAATGGTTTTATTTTCCCAGTACAGGGGGATAGAGCTTCTCGTTTTTCGGGACGAGTCCTGAGATAATCTTCTAACCAAAGACAACCTCGATCGAGCAATTTTTGTAAATAATTATATTCTGTTTCTAAGGGCCATCGATGCTTTTGACCATCCCTAGAAATAATCACAATTTCTTGACCATCAGGACTAAAAGTGATCCCATAGACGATATCCTCTTCTATTTTAAACTCGGAGCGCAAATTTCCGTCAATGTCCCAGCGTCTAGCTGTACCATCCCTTGAAATAGCGGCGATTTTTTCACCATCAGGACTAAAACTAACTCCATAAACGGGAAAAGAATCGGTTTTAATCTCCTTTAAAAGATTGCCCTGTAAATCCCAAATTTTAATCTTTCCCCGAGTAGCAGTAGCAATTTTTTGATGATCAGGAGAAAACACCAAATCATAGATAATACTATCATCAACTGTCCAAGACTTAATCAATTGAGGACGATGATTATTTAAGTGCCAGTATTGAACTTTTCCATCGCTTGTTCCCGTGATTATTGCTGTTCCCTCTCCATTAAAAGCAAGACTATAAATCGGTACTTGACTAGCGGTAAATTCTTGAAGCATTGTTCCTTTTTGACTCCAGATTTGGACTTTTCCATTTCTTCCTGTAATCGCCATCTGATTACTATCGGGATGAAAAGCAATACTATAGATTGAACGCATTTTTGTGGCAAATTCTCTAATTTTTTTTCCCTGGGAATCGAGTAAAGTAATCTGACCATCTTTATTAGCAATAGCGATAATATTGCCCTGGGAATTAATGCTAACACTGGTATTATCGGCCTGAGCTTGATTTAAATTGTTCAGCTGCCAAATTTTAGCCGTTTCATCACTCGATCCAGTTACCACCTGTTTTCCATCTTGACTAAATATAGCAGTAAAAACTGATTCTTGATGTCCTCTGAGAGTAGTTATTTCTTCCCCTTGCATTCCCCAAATTTTAGCACTACCGTCACTAGATGCAGTAATTATAAACTTGCCATCAGGACTAAAATTCACACTGTTGACAAAATCTTGATGTCCCCGGAAAGTAGCTATTAAATTTCCCTGTAAATCCCAGATTTTAGCAGTTTTATCGGCCGCTGCCCCGGCAATTTTTTGACCGTCAGGACTAAAATTAACACTATAAAAAGCCTCAATATTTTCTTGACCTAAACTCAAGATAATTTTACCTGATAAATCCCAGATTTTAATCGTACCATCCCGGGAAGCGGTGGCAATTTTTTGACCATCGGGACTAAAACTAGCTGCATCTATCGATCTTTTATGTCCCTTAAATACCTGTAAAGTTTCACCTGATAAATTCCATAATCTAGCGGTTTTATCCCTGGAAGTGGTGACAATTTTTTGACCATCGGGACTAAAACTAACACTATAAACTGATTCTTGATGGTCAGGATAGGTGACTAAATTTTGTCCTTGCAAGTTCCAAATTTTGGCGGTTTTATCTTCGGAAGCAGTGGCGATTTTTTGACCATCGGGACTAAAACTAACACTATAAACTGCTCCTTGATGACCTGTCAAAGTTTGAATATTCTCACCTTTTTGATTCCAAATTTTTACCGTCCCATCCTGAGAAGCAGTGGCAATTTTTTGACGATCAGGACTAATACTAACACTATAAATAGTTCCTCGGTGTCCTTGCAGTTGGTTTTTTTCTTGAATGCGATCTAAAATTTGTTGCAGGGTAATAATTGGACTGGTAGCAGGATATTTACCCAGGGTTTGGTCATCAGTAACGATATTTTTTAAACTATTTACTGCTTGCATGGCCGCCATTAAAGATTCTAGTTGTTCAAATTGAAATTGCTGCCAATAACTATCACCATTGCGCTGTAATTTAATACCTAGTTGAGCGGTTTCTACTTGCTGCCACGCTTGTTTTACCTGGACAAAAGCTAAGAGAGAACCCAAGAGAGAAGCAATTAAAATTACCGAGCCAATTTGAATTCTTTTGGTAGCTTTTTGGTGAGCAATTGCTAGAATTTTATTAGCTTGCCTCTGGGTTTCTAGGCTAATTTCTGCCTCTCTTTTATCGAGATTTTGACTGGCAGTTAAAAACTGATAATCAAGATTACTTAAGCTTTTTCCCTGAGACCAATCGAGAGCATTATTTAAAGCTTTTCCGCGTAAAAGCCGCGATTCATCGGTATAATTAGACTGTTGCCAAGCGGCGATTGCTTCTGAGTAGGGACGCAATTGCTCTAATTGTTTTTCTACCCAATTGAGATTAAATATTTCTCGATAAATAGGATTATAAACTACTAACTGATTATCCTTTTTCACCACTAACCCCGATAACCTTAATTCCCCTTGTTCTGGACTATCATCGCACAGGATTGCACCTTTTTCTAAAATTTGTTGATAGATACCTAACAAACGACCCGCTTTGTCTTGATTTCTTAACAAGCGATCGGCAATAGTTCGCAGATGAACTGGTTCATCATGAGATTCCCAATTATTAATAATTCTCTCTTTGATCAGCGTCTCAATATCTAAATTAGTTTCCAGCAATAGCTGACAGATTTTCTGGGTTAAAAATGGCTGTCCTCCCGTCCAAAAAATAATTTTTTCTAACCAATCAGGTTGATAATTACTTTGACTGGATAATCCCGCAGCTAAAGGAGCAATTTCTGCCAGATTAAATCCCGTTAATTCGATCGCCTGGCCGATATTAAAAGATGTTTGGGTCTTTTCACGAATTAAATCTGCCGGGGTAGCCACACCGAATAAAGCAAAAGTAATTCTTTCATACTGGGAATTTTCCGCTCTTTGGTTATAACAATAACGAATCAGGGAAAAAAAGTCATCTAGAGAAAACTGTAAACTGAGAATTTTATCGATCTCGTCGATAAAAATATATATTTTCTCTCCCCGACAATAAACTAATAAAACTTCCTCGATAAATTGTCCCAAACGCTGCACGGGGGGTAAATCCTCTCGCTCGCGCAACCAGGATTTAAGATTAATTTTTCCCGTCAGATTAAATCCTAAAAACAAACGGGTGATCACGCCGTTATACCATTGGGATAAATTATCATTACTGCCAAGACTGGTTATATCTACGGACGCGCAATCCATGCCCAATTGCTGTAAAATATGGGTCACTCGTACCCTTAAACTGGATTTACCCATCTGACGACAGTTGAAAACGTAGCAAAATTGACCATTTTTCAACGCCGTTAACAGTTCTCGGTCGGCATTTCTCTCGATATAGGTAGGATGGTTATAGGCAAGACTACCCCCGACACGATATTGATAATTCATTATCCTTAAACAAAATTATTTCAATGTCACCAACGGAAATAAAATAGACAATTGTGATTTATATATCTATAATGCAAGGATAATCGGCTCTTCTCGACTTTGTGTGATAATTTTTGCTTATGGAACCCTGAAGTGCTTATTGGGCAAAACTTTTAGGACTATTTTGCGGATATTCTATCGGTATAGACCTCGTTTCCACACAGAAACCAGAAGAGCCGATAATCGCTATTGACAACCTATCCCAAGGCAATTATGAAGAAAACTTTTTTCACCTCCATCGCCGTTAGTGCCACCCTCGTCAGTGGCATTGTTTTAGGTACTCTTGATGCCGGCAGCGCCTCCGCTTGTGCTTTCGCTAAAGGTAAAAGCATTTTTGGCAGCAATACCACCTTCCATCTGGATCCTAACAAACTTATTTTAGGGGTTGCCGCCGCTACAGGAGCAATCACCGTAGCTGGTGTTTTAAGCTACCGTCGTTTTCACCCTGGGCAGCCTCCCGAAGATGCCACCGCTAACCTGCCGTCGGTATTTCCTATCCCCATTCCCCCCGCAGCTTTAAATCAGGCAGTGGAAGTGGAAGAAGCGGCAGAAACCAGCAAAATCTCCTAAAAATCCGCTATATTTCCTCAAAAAAGGTGTTGGCATCCCCGCAGCTTTCCAGCTAGGCAACACCTTTTTCTGCCTAATTGTGTCCCAGTTATCAGAATTTCCAGCCATTTTTAAGTTATGTTAAAAGGTGCAACCGTACCACCAGAGGTAAAGATGGGCAACTCTACCACATTTTCTGACACCCCACTTCGCAAAGATCATCACACTTGGGAGCATTTAAAACAAGCCATCGCCGCTAGTTCCGGTTTTCGGCGTTGGCAGCAAGAACAACTAGAATCAGGTAAAAATAGAGACGATGCTGATGCTCGCATTTGTTCCTATCTACGGGAAACTTTAGAAACTTTAGCCTACTAGATTGATGCTCCCCAGCTATGACGGCATGGGGACTTTTTTGTCCGTTTAAGCTAATTTGCGGGCCTTATTTTCTGCGCGCCTCGTAACCCAACAACCAGACAAAAGCGACAATTAAAGGCAGGAAATAATAAATAGCTCGATAGGCGATTAAAGAACCGAAAAGTTCGGCATTAGATACATATTCGGGGCGTAATCTCAGCATGATAAACTCAAAAACACCTATTCCCCCCGGCACATTGCTTAATACCCCTGCCGTCATGGCAAATACGTAGAGACCGAAAAATCCTAAAAACGAAGTATTATAGTTGTCTGGGAGAAGAAGATAGAGAACTCTAGCGGCTAATATCCAATCAATAAAAGTCAACAAAATCAAAGCCAGGGAAAGAGTCCAAGAGGGTAAATAGATATTTTCTTGGCCGATTCTTATTGGTTTTTTATAGGTGAGAGTCAAGAAAAAATAGCCCGTAACCAGCAATAAAAAAATTATTCCTAAAGGTTTAGTAGTTAAAAAAGGTAATTTTAAAAGTTGAGGAATCCGTTGGGGATCGAGGAGGAAACTTAAACCACCAATCCCTAACATTCCTAACCAAAAGCTTAAATGGGTAAAAGTGATAACTTTGGCAATATCCACCACCCCCACCCCCGCAGGAGTATAGAAACGATAACGGATAGCAGTCCCAGAAAATAAGGTTAAACCAATGGTATTACCAAGAGCATAACTGATAAAAGCAGTGCGGATAATAGTGCCTAAAGCTAAGGGATGCTTGATATAATAAAAACCTAGGCGATCATAACCCGTCATCGACAAATAACCCAAAGCCATGCAAAAAATAGCTTCTAGCTGACGACTTGTGGTAATATGATCCAAACTAGCCAAGAGTTGGGCAAAAGTGTAGTGTTTAAATTCTTGACTAATTGCCCAGACCGCTAGAATAAATAAACTCAAAGACAGGATAATCGGAGCAAAACGCCAGATTTTTTTATACATCTTACTTTTTACGAATTACTTTTGACTCATTAAAATTTATGAAAAGATCAAAGTTAGATTTAGCTAAACGTTTAAATCGATCCCGAAAAAGGAAATATGATAAATTCCTGACTTCCTCCTTGTATTTAACAATTATTCTGGGTTTATTTTATCTACTCTACCTCAATCTTCCTTGGTCTTTTCATCTTTTTGTGCATTGGGCGACTAAAGGGGGTGATTTAGACAAAATTCCTGCCAAATTTTATGCAGAACTTAATCAATTGTGTTTGAGAGCAGATAGTGCGGGGGAAGTAAAAACGAGAAACTATACAGAACATACAGAAATCGCCGAATCTCTTGGTACATTTAGATGTACTTTAGTTAATGGTGGTCAAGAATGGTTAATAGAAGATTATAAATCTTTTAATTCTGCCGATGAAGCGATTTTAGGCACTCAGTTAGCGGTTTTTATCGCCGAGATTTTGGGAACAGATTATAGTTATAGAATTCGCGCTTATATTCCCAATACTAAGTATCAAATAGCTCCCAAAACCAAATCCTAGACTAGGGATGGGTTTCTCACCCATCCTTAGAAAAAAATTAGTTTTCCGATACGGGTTTTGGTCGGGAAGGCCGAGGGATAGGGGATTGTCCGGGGGTAAAAGGTCGTTTTTCTCCTTCCCCCGAGGGATGACGATTTTTATCAAAAGGCTTTTTAAAACCTCCCTTACCCATCGGTTTTTTCTTGCTGGCAAAACCGAGGTCTAAACCTTCCAAAATAGTTAAGGCATCTCCTTTAAGTTGTACCTGAAAATCCCAAAAACGACTGATCGGTTTACCAGATAAAGTACCGCGCAATTTTAGTTTAAAAAACTTGGGTTTGTCCGCTTCAGTTTTGGGCATTTGTCGGATTTTGACCACTACCGCTTGATTTTCCCGTTCGGTAAAGATGACTTCGCCTCGAATCGAGAAATAACCCGGGGTAGAAGCGAGGAGAGGCTCTATCTCTGGATCATCTTCCTTTTTCAGGGTTTCTGGTTCCCAAACACCGACAATCTGAACATGAAGGGCATCATTTTCCTGACGGGTGCGCGGATAAACCACCCAAAGATGGGGTTTTTCCAGATCGAGATGATTTTTGACCAAACTGATCACCCGACCGAGAATCACAGCATCGATCAGAGTACCATCGGCAGTTAAAATATTGCCTTTAGTTAATTGTTCCTCCGATCGCTGATAATGGCCATAGACGAGACCGATCGCCCGATACTGCCGCAGATGACTGGGAGGGGGGATCGGTTGTTGACGTTTGACTTCTTCGGGGGTGGCTGACTCTACGGCTAAATCAGCCTCGGTATGGGGGGATTCAAGGGGGACTTCCTGAATTTCCACTTCAGGGGTCGGGGGGGTTTTCGGTGATTCGGTAAACCGATTCCCAGGACGATTCATATCACACTCCTAGCGGCGGAGACACATAGTAAATTAGTAATCAAGCAAGTCAAAAGCGCGATCTGGGGGGTTACAATAACCCTCTAGGGCGACTCTACTGGCATCTAATATATTAAGAACCATGATCTTTTGACTGTCAACCTTGTCAAAACCCTTTTGAGTCTTGACCGTTTGCCCATTGTACTTAATAAAGAGCGGCCAATTCGATCGATCCCCTGATCAAATCTCCAGATTTCCATAACATTTTCCTCTCTGTCCCCTCGCACCCCAGTCTATGAAAGCCTCTCTCTCTCACCGTCGTTGGCTGTCCATCGGTCTCGTCCTGATGTTATTTGCTTTGCTGTCTTTCTCGATCATGCCGCTATTGACTTCTATTCTCCAGAGTCAGCACTCCTCGGTACAGAGTCATCTGTCCGCAGTGGAACAAGAGAAATTGGCCAGTCAAGCACTAGGTTATCAGATGGTTTTAGAGCGTGAACCCGATAATCAGGCGGCTTTGCGGGGATTATTAGATACTCGCCTACAGCAGGGGGATTTAAGGCAAGCGATCGAACCTTTAGAAAAATTAGCGCAACTTAACCCCCAACAATCCGATTATCTACTACTTTTGGCGGAAGCGAAACAGCAAATAGAGGACTATGCAGGAGCCACAGGCAGTTATCGCGCTCTTTTAGCCTCCCATCCCCAAGAGCTGCGAGCCTTGACTGGATTAACTAATTTATTTCTCAGCCAAAACCGCCAGATCGAGGCGATTAGTCTGGTCAAAGATACGCTCGATCGCGCTTTAAAAGCTGCTGCCGATCCCAATAATCCTGCTAGTTTAATCGATATCGTTTCCGTTCAGTTACTTTTAGGCAAAATCTATTTCGAGCAGCAAAATTATCCGGAAGCTTTAAACGCCTATAAACAAGCTCAACAGATGGATGTTAACGATTTCCGACCGATTTTGGCGGCGGCGATCGTACTAAAAGAACAGGGCAAAAATCAAGAGGCTCAACCCTTCTTTCAAAAGGCTCTCAGTCGCGCTCCTTTTGCCTATAGACAGGAGATTCAGACCCTAGCCGACGAAAACAACAAAATTCAAGCCACAGCCCCTAATCAGTGAGCAGCTTTTTTTTCCTTTCTGCCCTATCCCCTTGAGACTTGACATTGGGGACAAAAATGAGAGGAGCGTCCACTTAATTTAATTCTGGCAATAGTTGCACCGCAAAGGCGACAATTTTCGCCAGTACGACCATAAACCCAGGCCATCGAGCCATAATTGCCATTAACTCCCGTAACGTGGAGAAAATCGCTAAAACTGGTGCCGCCTTCAGCGATCGCTGTTTCCAATACAGAAATAATGTTTTTTGTCAATAAGTCTATTTGCTCAATTTTTAAGAGATTGGCGGCAGTTTGGGGATGGATACCACTTTTAAAAAGAACTTCATCCGCGTAGATATTGCCAATTCCTGCCACCACATTTTGATCGAGGAGAAAAGTTTTAATCGGACGACGACTTTTTTGACAGTGACTATAGAGATAATCGGGGGTAAAATTGCGATCAAAGGGTTCCAGTCCCAGTTTTTTGAGACCAGTAATCACGCTTTCTGGGGTTTTATCGGCGGCAATCCACCAAATTTTCCCGAAAGTGCGGGTATCAACAAAGCGCAATTCTTGCTGATTGGCAAAAAAGAAGCGTAAGCGCGTATGAATCGGCAGGGGAGTGGTATCTTTTACCCAGAGCAATTGTCCGGTCATACGCAGATGAACCCCGATACTGCTACCATTATCTAAATTGGCGAGGAGATATTTGCCTCGGCGCTGCCAATTGGTAATCGTAGTCTGAGTAATTCCTTGCAGAAAAGTTGCCTCGCAATTAGGGTAGGCTAGGGTACGCTGTAATAATACTTCCCCACCGATAATTTTTTTGCCCTGGGTAACTTGATTTAACCCGCGACGCACCGTTTCTACTTCTGGCAATTCTGGCATATAAGTGATTGAACAAAATTAAGTTCTTGGTTAGGGTAGGCAAAAGGAAAAAGATAGATAAACAGAACACCAGATTAAGGTCAATTCTACTTTAACTTTAACATTTCGATGGTATCGATCAGTTCCCGTTCAAAACTGACTTGAGCGCGATTAGTTTTACCACCAATATAAAAGCGATCACCAGATTGTAAAGCCCAAATTTGGGAATGGGAAAAGTAACTCATTACCACTCCCATCATCAATAAAGCAAAACCTAAATAGACAATAGGCACTCCCGGATCTGCCTTAATTTGTAACCCGGTACTTCCCACTAATTCGACTATTTTTAGATTAACTCCATTGATGGGAATCGTCATTCCTTCTCGTACAGCAGAGGTTAAATCTCCCTTAGCATCATAGACAATTACCGTACCTTGTAGATCTCTGGTTAAAAGAGAAACTCCCTCACTAAGATCGGTTTTAGTCGGAATCCAAGTTCCCCAGATTTGTCCATTACCTTTGGTGTCTAAACTAGCCATCGGTAGCTGTAGGATCGGACTATTATTCACCTGTACTTTTACCCCAGCAATTCCCCAACTGGTTTGATAAAAAGTCACCCCTTTATGGTGCAAAGGTTGGTTAACTTGAATAGTTTTGCGATCGATCTCCTGTCCTTGATTATCGAGCACCGACAAATCAGAATAGAATTGTTCTACGTCACCTTTAGGACTATAATCAATCCAAAAACGATTAACTTTAATCCCCCAATCCTTGGGGAGAGAATTTTTAGATAAGGGTCCAGCTTCAATAATATTTTTAACCTGAAAACTATCGCCACTAGCTACCATTTCTTGAGCGAAAAACCCCGTTAACGCTCCCCAGATCGCTCCTGCTAAAATAATTAACATGGCTGCATGAACGATAATCGGACCGATTTTACCAATCAGACCTTTACGAGCATAAAGACTGTTATTTTCTAGAAAAACTTTGTAGCCTTTTTTTTCTAACAAGGGGGTGAGAGATTCTAGGGAACCAGTTTCTAATTCAGCACTTAAAGCTAGTTTTTGAAATTGGCGAGATTGTTGATAAAATTGCCAGTTTCTGGCCGCCTTTAAAGCGGGTAATTGTCGTCGAAAGGTGCAAGCAGTTAAACTGGAACCGAAGAGAATTAATAATGATAGATACCACCAAGTGCTATAAACATGATTTAATCCCAATAGTAATAAAAATTTCCAAGTCAGAAAGCCAAATAAAGCGGGTTTCTCAGGATAATTAGCTTGGTAAAAAGATAGAGATTGTCCCTGTTCGATTACCGTCCCAGAAATGCTAAAAATAGCGATTAAAAGTAAAAGGATAATTGCCAATCGTAGATCGGCAATAGTCTGGATAAATTTCCGTCCCCATTGAGGCGGTGTATTCTTTAAATTTGAGGAAGTTTCCGATATAGTCATAGTTAAAAGTTTTGCAATTCTAGCCAATTATCTATCATAACTCTCCACCATCACAGCAGACGGGATAATACAGAAAAAACTCCAAAACCGATTAATAAAACCCCACTGACGGGATTAATCCATCCGGACCATTGACGCAGGGAAAGAAAGCTTTTCAGCGAGGCAGTAAAAGAACCGACGATAATTAGGGGTAAAACATAGCCGCCGGTGTAGGATAACAATAATCCCCCTCCTAAGCTTAAATCTCCCGTATTGGCCACCCATGCCAATAGAGTTGCTAGAACTGGAGTACTACAAGGAGAGGCGATTAAACCAAATGTTAAACCGAGAAGATAGGACCGCAAAATCGGCGGAAAATCCCCGGTAATCCAATCGGTAGCACCAAGGGAGGGGAAGCGCAGGGGTAATAATTCCAAGAGGTTTAACCCCATCAAAATAGCGATCGCACTGACGATAATTGGTAAACCGATCCCCACCTGTCCATAGACTTTTCCTAAAGTAGCGGCAATTAGTCCCAATCCCGCTAAGGTGGTGGCTAATCCTAGGGAAAACCATGTGGACTGCCAAAAAGCCGCTAAACGACCTTTATTTTCGTAACCCCCGATATAAGCGACGGTAATCGGCAACATCGACAGCATACAGGGGGTAAGACTGGTGAGTAAACCGGCTAGAAAAATCACAGCAATACTGACAAAACTAAGGTGAGTTAGTTGGGAAGTTACTAAGCGATCGGCGTATTGTTCAAGGTGATAGAGTTGAGTCTGTAATTGGTCTAACATATTGGGGAATTTTTCAGGCTAAATTTGGCTCATTTCTAGGATATTACCATCGGGATCACTGACAAATAATGCCTTTCTACCCGAGGCGCTCATTTGAATTGTATAACCTTGACTTTCTAGATAGTTACCCATGGCTGTCACGTCATCAATAGCGAAGGCAAGATGAGGATTGCGTCCCCATTTTTCGGGATTGGGACGGTAATTTTGGTAATTGCTATCGACAATTAAATGAATTTGATAATCTCCCACTTGATACCAAACCCCATCGTATTGAAAAGGGCGATCGATTCTAGTCAATCCTAGAACATTTTCGTAAAAGTTAATGGCTTTTTCTAGCTCGGTGACTAAAATCGCCGTGTGTAAGGATTTTGTGATGTTCATAGTTAATATCTGACTCGCGGATCGAGCCAACTATAGGTTAAATCGGCAATTAAGTTAAAGATAACAATTAAAATCCCATAGATAAAGGTAATCGCCATCACTACGGGGGTATCACTGCGGGAAATAGAATCAATTAATAAAGCACCGATACCCGGTACACGAAACACTTGTTCTGTAACTAAAGCTCCAGTAAAAATGGAGGGAATATCGAGAGCAATCAGGGTGACAACGGGGATTAAAGCGTTACGAACTATATGCTTAGTTAGAACAGAAAAATTAGTTAGTCCCTTGGCTAAGGCAGTTTTAACGTACTCTTGGTGAATTTCTTCGGTTACGGAAGAACGCACGAAACGCATCAACATCGCTCCTTGATATAAGCTTAATACAGTTACAGGCATAATTGACTGTTTCACCTGCTCGATCAAACTATTAAAATCACTGATTTTTAGGGTACTGTTATAAAAAGATGGTAGCCAGTTTAACTGCACACTAAAGATAATAATTAATAATAATCCCGTTACAAAAGTGGGTAAAGAAAAGCCAAGTAGGGAAAAAGTAGAGATGATTTTGTCTAACCAAGAATAGCGCTTGACTGCCGAAATTACGCCCAAAGGAAAAGCAATTAAAACCCCAAAAATATAGGCAATACCGACAATCCAGAGGGTTGTGGGTAAACGCTGCCAAATGAGGGTAAAAACTGGGCTGCGACTGGTGAAAGAATAGCCCATATCTCCTTGAAGAAATGCTAACAACCACTTGACATAACGCACGGGAAGGGGTTGATCTAATCCGAGACTTTTGCGAATATTTTCTCGCACCGCTTCGGTGATAGCGGGATTAGCGGCAAATTCTCCCATCGGATCCCCCGGCGCTAGGGCTAAAATGCCAAAAACCACCATACTAATAGCTAAAAGAGTGGGAATCGAAAATAATAATCTTTTCAGAAAATATTTAAGCATTTATTTACTACGCTTCCAGTCTTTGATGTTCCAAGTATTTCTATCCCAGGGAGTTAATTCAAACCCCGACAAACTATTGCTAATTGCCACCACATCGGCACGATGAACTAGGGGAATAATCACAAAATCATTAATTAACATATCATTCATTTTAATTGCTATTTCTCTCCGTTTTTCTGGGTTTAATTCTTGACTAAAAGCTTGCCATAATTTATCGTATTCAGGATTACAATAACGAGCATAATTATCCCCGGCCCAACCATCAGCTTTTTGAGGAATTTCGCTACAGGTAAAGGTTTTAAAATAGGCTTTCGGATCGGGACTATTATTACCGGTAGTGTACATTTGTAGGTCAGCATAAAACTTTTCTACCGTGTCATCGTTAGCAGGATCGCTAGAAAAGAAAATACTGGCATCAACAGTTTTTAATTCTACTCCTACCCCGATCGCTTGTAAACTTTGTTTGATAATTTCTTGGGTTTTCTGACGGAGAGGATTGACAGTGGTTTGAAAAACTAATTTCATTTCTACCCCATTTTTATCCCTAGTACCATCACCATTACTATCTTTCCATCCCGCATCATCTAGTAATTTCTTAGCCTTTTCTAGATTAAATTCATAGCTAGTATTGGGAGAATTATATTCCGATGGCATCACAATAAAATTAGGAGTTGTTTTCCCAGTAATACCATAAAGTTGCGTGGCAATAGTATTTCTATCAACGGCTAAAGATAAAGCTTCTCTTACTTTCACATCACTCAAAAAAGGATGGGGAAACTTAATACTAGATTTCTCACCTTCAGCAGTAGCTTGATTAGGATCACTCAAATTAAATAAAACTCGTTCAATCAAAGAACCGAAACTAGATATTAACTGACCCCGACCCGCTTTTTCTAAATCACTTAAAACCCTAGCCTCTACTTGCAAATTATAGGCATAATCCGCCTCCTGTGTCTGTAAAACCGCTCGTGCCGCCGAAGTGGCATCACCTCCTCCTTTTAATTCTATTTTTTGAAAACCTAATTTATCCGCTTCTCGAAAGAAAGAATTTGGTTCATAAACTGCCGTATCTCCCGGTTTAAATTCTACCACTTTATAGGGGCCAGTTCCCACCGGTAATAAATTAGCAGGGGCCTGACGTGCTGTTTCATTGCTATATTTTTCATAGAGATGGGCGGGTAAAATCATCCCTTCTGTTCCCACAAAAACTAATGACCAAGCGGGATTAACTTGCTTAAAAGTTATTTTAACCGTATGGGGATCGATCGCTTCCACACTTTTAACTATTTCATAATTGCCGGCGCTAGTAGAACCAGTTTTCGGATTGGTAATAAAATTATAGGTAGCGATGACATCTTTGGCAGTAAAAGGAGTACCATCCGACCATTTAATATCTTTTTTTAGCTTCCATGTCACCGATTTACCATCCCGGGCAACTCCCCCATTTTCAATAGTAGGAATTTCCGCCGCTAAAAAAGGAACTAATTCCCCTTTTTCATCGAAACTAGCCAAAGGTTCTAAGGTAATGCGACTCGCTTCTGAGTCTTTAAATCCCGTGGAGAGATGGGGATTTAAAATCGTCGGTGCTTGCCAATATAAAAGTTTTAAAGTTTCTGAATTATTATTGGTCGTTGCTGGGGGATTATTAGCTGTTTGTTGATGACAAGCACTAAAAAGCAGCGTACAACTAAGGGATAAAATTAACAGGGGCAAGAAAAGCGATCGCTTAAACATTTTTAGTGACAATCAATAGTTCAACAGGGTGACTTAGGTGATTCCCTACCCCACCAATAACAAGTTATCAGACATTGAGTCTTGATCTCGATCGATTAATTGATTATTTGCCCTTATCCCTTCCTAGTCAAGTTAAATCGATCGTGCTATAATAGCGAGCCTGTACTAGACAATAAAATTCTAGGCACGGCGACGAAAATGGGTTCTTCGGTTTGTGTTATGCAATGTACGGGGGTTATAAGGGATGGAACCCTTATAGAGAAAGACGTTTGGCAATTTTTGTCAATTGTTTTTGATCTAGAGCGAACTAATCAATTAAATCTCTTGCCAGATAAGGATTTAGTCGATTTATGCCACCCTATCGAACCATAACAAGTAACGAAGAGCCAGAAAATCCGTATTTGGGGTGTTGTATGGAAAAAATCCGTCTAGTATATAGTTAGTATGATCGCCATCGCCGTAGGGTGCGTTCCCTAATGTGGCTCCTACTGCTCCACTAGCAGTAGGCTAATCTGGCTAACACGCTTTTGGGTGTGATATACGGAAAAGTTCTGGCGATCGCGCATAAATGGGGTGATATGCCGAAAGTTGACCCATATCATTACTTTCAGGAGTGTTATACGGAAATTTTCCGTATAATCAATAGTTATGCAGACAGATCAAGCCTTCATAAACTCTTTTGAGAAGAAATCACATCACTTTTTTACATTTTGTCAACAATTCGTTTTTTGGTAATTTGACCTATGCCTACTTATAGCGTTAGCGACATTTTAGAAATTATCAAAACTCTAAACCCCGAACAAAAGCTGGAACTTCAACGCGAACTCCCCAGTGTTCTAGCTGCTGTTGGCAGGGAGGCGACAACTCCTGCTAAGAGTCAAAGTATGAGTGGGGTAACTATTACAGGTAGTAGTGAAATTGGTCTGAGTCAAATTCAGGCAGAGGGAAGTAGTATCAATCAAAGTAAGACTCAAGCAACACTAGAGAATACTGATTTAAAGGAAGCACTGAGTGTGCTGGAAAAATTAAAGCAGGCAGTTGTCACCAATAGCGATCTTAATCCTCTGCTAAAGGAAGTGGCAGAGGAGAAAATTCAGGCTATCCAGAAAGAAGTACAAAAGCCACAGCCAGATAAAAGCTTGGTGGATCAAGCAATTGCAGCCTTGAAAAAGGGATTAGCAGGGGTAGAAGAACTGGCAGAGCCAGTGATGAAAGTTGCTGGTTTGGTGGCTAAAGCCTGGATGGTAGTCCCATGACGCATGAATTTTCTAAGAATTTAGGGGAGAGTGGACGCGAGCAGACAATCCATGATGTGTCGGTTGTTAGTAGCCAAAACGTTACATTTAACCAGACACAGATCATTCAGATCTCAGTTGAAGAGGTCAAGACTCGGAAATTCATTATCACATCCCCCTATAAAGGGCTAAAGAAGTTTGAATCAGAAGATAAGGATCGCTTTTTCGGGCGGGATCAGTTTCTCACAGGATTGGTGAATGAACTGGAGCAGACCAATTTTGTATTACTTCTAGGTGCATCGGGAAGCGGCAAATCTTCAGTAATTAGAGCAGGTTTGATTCCTTGGCTGGCAGAGAGACAAGGAAGCCCTTTTGTGAATCTGGTCTTTACTCCGGATCAAGATCCGTTTGAATCCCTGTATGCCAGTTTGTTAGGGAAGTATAAACAGTCAGAAGCGCAGATTGCTCGTATTGCTAAGGAAGATACGCTAACTCAGTTGGTACGATTGCTCAAACAAGCAGATGATTACTGGTTCATTCTCATCGACCAGTTTGAGGAGTTGTTTACTACCACTGAGTCAAGCAAACGAGATGTCTTCATCAAGAGCTTGGTGCAACTGGTGAAAGCTCTCAACAAGGCTGGCGATCGCTCGGTCAAACTTGTAGCAACGATGCGAGCAGATTTTTTGGATCGGCTCAGTCCCTATCCCGACTTAATCAAGATAACAGACAAGCATCGCCCCATGATTGCAGAAATGCAATTGGATGAATTGCGCTTGGCGATCGAACAACCTGCTGCCCATCATGGTGTAGTGTTTGAGACCGGGTTAGTCAAGCAAATCATTGATGATGTGCAAGGACAGGCTGGATATTTGCCTTTGTTGCAGTACACGCTAAATTTGTTGTGGGAAACGGAAGTTCAGAACCAAGGCATTGAAGACCGGACGCTAAATATCAGCAACTATCGGAAATTGGGTGGGGTGCGGGGCGCACTCCAGCAGCACGTAGAGCAAATCTACCAATCCTTGTCTGAATCGGAGAAATTGGCGGCTCAGAGGATATTTCTGAAGTTAGTGGGTATTGGCGAAGATGAAGAATCTGGAACTGAATGGAAACCTGTGCGGCGACGTGCTACCCGTTCAGAGTTTAGCGACTCACTAGAGCAGACTGTTTTAACTCAGTTGGTCAATCAGAACTTATTAGTGAGTAATCGTGTTACTGACTCCCAAGAAAGCACGATTGAGATCGCTCACGAAGCTTTGCTGACTTCCTGGGTAACATTAAATACTTGGATTAAGGAAAATCGTCAGGCGATCTCACTTCGTAACCGCTTAAACGATGATGTCGAACAATGGAAGAAAACCAAATCTCATGAGGATTTGTGGTTGGGTTCTCGACTAGAACAGGCTTTAGAACTGAGAAAAGATGAAACCTTTAATCAGATTCTCGGCGGTTTGAGTCAGGAAGCTAATCAGTTTTTAGATGCAAGTCAAGGTGAGCGCGATCGCATTCAAAAAGAAAAAGTACGTCTCCAGCGTCGAGCTATTCAATGGCTTTCTGGTGGCTTGGCAGTAGCTGTCTTATTTGCTCTTGCTGCTGGCTGGCAATGGAAACGGGCTGACAGGCAAACTCAACTTGCTAACGTGCGTGCAGAAGCTGCTGAGGCAATCGATCAACTGAATGTTAATCCCACTAATGGTTTAGCCAAGGCGATTCATGCAATCGGACTAGCTCTATCTAAGTTTTCTGGAGAAGCTGTTTTTAGCACCGCTCAAACCAGTTTAGTGAAAACAATTGAAAGTTCTAGAGAGAAGGCTATTTTTAGAGGGCATGAGAATGGTGTGGATGCTCTTGCGATCAGTCAAGACGGCAAATTCATTGTCAGTGGCAGTAGCGACAAAACGGTGCAAATTTGGAATTTACAAGGTCATCCGCTTGCTCCTCCCTTCAAATCTACAGGTCGAGTAAGAGCCTTAGCTATTAGTCCAGATAATACGAAAATTGCTAGTGTTGGTGACGATAAAATAGTACAGATTTGGAATTTACAAGGAGATAAACTAACTTCTCTAAACATAGAGGAAAATGTTTTTGCAATCTCTTTTAGTCAAGATTCTCAAGCAATTTTTGTTGCTAGTCGTCTTGATGGTTACGGCGATCGAGATGCCAGTATTAGAGTATGGGATTTACAAGGCAATCTGACCAAACAAGTTAAACTTGAACAGTCCAATTTTCATCCTTATGGTGTAACAACAGGAGCTTTTTGTTTAAATGGTCAGATGCTCGCTATTGGAATTTCCAACCAAACTATTGGATTATGGAATTTTGACGGTAAGTTAATCACTCCCCTGTTTAAGAACACAGAGGGTACAACAGAAACAGATGTCGTAGCCTTTAGCCCGGATTGTCAAAGATTGGCTACGGGAGGAAGTGGTAAAACTATACAGTTATGGAATCAACAAGGGAAGCTACTAACTCCCCCGCTTAAACATGAGGCTTTTGTTACCGCAGCCGCTTTTAGTCCAGATGGAAGTCGGCTTGCGAGTGGAAGTATAGATGGAACTATCCGGTTGTGGGATATGGAGGGTCAGTTAGTAGAACCAATTTTCAAAGGCTACACCAGTACAGTTACTTCGATTGTATTTAGTCCTGATGGAAAAACCATTATTGGATCTGGTGGTTCTGAATACGTTAATTCTGATTTTCCTGATAGTGTTTTAACATCCGATAATACGATTCGCTTATGGGATGTTGAAAGCGGCTTGAATCCTTTAGTTATTCAACATCCGCAAGGTGTGGAAGCTATAGCAATTAGCTCTGATGGTAAAACAATTGCCAGCGCCAGTAGTCGTGATAATGCTACGGTTCACACTATTCAGCTATGGGATAGAGAGGGTAAGCCTATTGGTTCACCCTTTGAACAGCACAAGAGCATGATTACTTCTGTAGCGTTTAGCTCAAAAGCCCAGATAATTCTTAGTGCTGATGCGAGTGGCACCATCTTTCTATGGGATTTTCAAGGCAATGTAATTGCTAATATGAAGCATGGGGATTTTGTTGCAGCGGCAGCTTTCAGTCCTGACGGTAACATGGTTGTCAGTGGTAGCTTAAATCAAACGTTGCAATTATGGGATCTCAAAGGTAATCCCATAGGGCAACCTTTGCAACATGGTTCTGGCGTGCGCTCTGTTGCCTTTAGTCCTAATGGAAAACTAATTGTCAGTGGTGATAGTGATGGCAAGTTACGTTTATGGAATCTTGAGGGGAAACCGCTAGGTCAACCCTTTATTGGGCATCAAAAGAAGATAATACGCTCTGTTGCCTTTAGCCCTAATGGAAAACTAATCGTTAGCGGCAGTGATGATAGAACTGTACGGTTGTGGGATCTGGAAGGAAACTCACTCGGTAAGCCCATTCCCCATATCGCTGCGGTAAATACAGTTGCTTTTAACCCAGATGGAACAACTATCGCTAGTGGTACTGGAGGAATTTTTGTTGGGGCCGAAACTACCGTTCAATTATGGGATTTACAGGGAAATCCTGTAAGCCAACCGTTCCATCATAACGGGGCTGTTAAATCTTTGGTATTCAGCCCTGATGGCAAACAGATAATCAGTGGCAGTACAGACAAAACAGTAAGATTTTGGATTGGAAATTGGCAGGGTTGGTTGGATATCGCCTGCAACAGACTCCGATACCATTCCGCTTTGAACGATCCTGAAACTTTAGCTCAGGATGAAATTGCTAGAGGTGCTAGAGAAACCTGTCAGAAGTATAGTCCGGACTGGCAGACAAAGTAAGTGAAAGCTACTAGCGGCGGGTGAAGCGGATCGTTAGCTTGCTAGATTTTCTGCTGGGACAGAGCTTCGAGGTCGTCCATATAGCGGTGTGCAGTCGTATGAGGTACAGTGTCACGAGCTATAAACCATGCTAGGCAAGGCTTGGTCTGTATCTCACTCAAGCGCTTACCGCTATAAATTTGTTCAAAGATTATACTGTGAGCATAATTTATTAATATTGAGCCAATCCGTTAATTATAAAAATGATGATTCTCGCAAATGTCATTTGGCCGTCTTTGTATCTGGTTGAACGTATAAACACATGGTGGATAGTTGGAATTAGTCTCCTGATTGAGTTCCTCTGCTTAATATGGCTGACCCAAGAAAAAATATGGAAAGTAGGATTGATGACTCTTGTGATGAACCTCGTTTCTACAGTTGTAGGTATTGTCGGCATCCCTTTGTCTGGTATTGTCTGGGAGTTAATTGCAACTATCACAATCCATCCCCTGTTTCACTGGGGTACATTCAATCCAGTTACTTGGATAGTGAGTTGTATTCTGGCTGCGCTGTTGAATGCAGTTGTTGAGGTTATGAGTCTAATTTGGATTTTTAAGTTTAGGTGGACAGCAAAAATTTTTTGGTGTCTAGTAATTGCTAATGGAATTACTGTTTCAATTGCTTACTGGACTATACTACTTACTCCACCAGGTCCAATGTGAATAAGATAATACAAAACTTTTCTCAGGATTTATTGGCACTTAATGTTAGCGATCTCAAGCTAACACTCCACGGCAGCGGACGGATAGAAGCCGCTTGTGGGGATGCCGAGGTTATCTGCCGCCGCTGCGTTTTGCCGTTAGCCGTAGGGTGCGTTCCCTAATGTGGCTCCTACCGCTCCACTAGCAGTAGGCTAATCTGGCTAACACGCTTTTGGGCGTGATATACGGAAAAGTTACAGCAAAAAAGGAGGTTTATTATGGCTGAATGACTAGCAGTTGATGTTTCGAGAACTTACGAATCTGGTATGCTTGGCAAGCGAGGAGACGATAAATTTCCTTGCACCGGAGCAAGAATAACACGGGTGGAATTCCACAAAGAGGTTTCCAAACACCGTATTACTCCCTTTGATGATGGCATAGGACGGGGTGACGCTCACACAAATGATACTGAACTGCCAGATGTTGGAGTTCACTACTGGCTAGATGCAGGAACGAGGCTGAAATACATTTTGAAGGTCTGGGTTGAGGATTAAGGATTTTGTGAATCAGTCGTTGGGGGGCGTTGGTTCCCCTTGCTTTTTTTGTGCGCTACTATGGAATTAAATGATTAAAAGCTAAGACTGCTATGGCACTGGCATCGAATGGACAAACAGCTATAATCCGCACAGAGCGAGGGCTTACAATTGCGGATACTCGTATTACTCTGTATGACGTAATGGATTATCTCAAAGCTCAGTATCCACCCAAGTTTATTCGTGATGCCTTCAATTTTACAGATGCTCAGATTCATGCTGCCCTTTCCTACATTGAAACACATCGAACAGAAGTGGAAGCGGAGTATCAGGAGGTTTTAAAGACTGCCGCAGAAACTAAACAATTTTGGGAAGAGAGGAATCGCGAACGTTTTGCTCGGATCGCTGCTACTCCTCCTCGTCCAGGCTATGAAGCGGTTAGAGCTAAACTTCAGGAACGCAGAGCAAAGCGGGAAGCGAAGAAGCAATGATTGTTCTGGCTGATTACAACTTGAATCGGCAGGCAATTCTGATCTCTGGAAGTCTTGTTGTTAGCGGGTTATTAGATCTCGCTCTAATTCGGTTGAGGACATTTGAAGACGTTGGCTTACCCGCAGACAGCAATGATCGAGTAGTTTGGAGATTTGCCCAAACCAACGGGATGCTCTTACTTACGGCAAACCGGAATGCGAAGGGTGAAGACTCGTTGGAACAAGTAATGCGTGAAGAAAATCAACCGACTTCATTTCCGATCATTACGATTGGCGATCCGGATAGGGTCAATGAATCTGACTATCGAGAACGCTGCGTTGAAAGGCTTGTAGAAATTGTGATCGATATCCAAGACTATATGGGGGCTGGTCGGTTGTTTATTCCATAAGGTGATTGGCGCATCATATCTGTTGGTGACACAGCATAACAACCCCAATGCACACCGACCGACGAAAGCTAATCAGTTATGATGCAAAGTCTATCTGCGGCGGGTGATTGGGAAAGTTAGCCGTAGGGTGCGTTCCCTAATGCAACTCCTACCGCTCCACTAGCAGTAGGCTAATCTGGATAACACGCTTTTGGGCGTGATATACGGAAAATTTCCGTATAATCAATAGTCCAGTAGTCGTAACGCACCACCCACGAGATATATTAAAAATAGTAGGGTGCGAAACGTTTAGGCATGAAATAGGGCTGAAATGCCTGAAATAACCGCCTAGTAAGGTCTTCAGTCCCCCGACTGAATCTAAGAGGTCAACACAGACCAACCTTATAACTGTTTATATGTCCCGACGTTTAGT
>NZ_JADBVE010000297.1:0-26058 GCF_020245285.1 Microcystis sp. M31BS1 | reverse complement strand
GTGTGGCATACTTGACCCTAAGTAGGTAGGCGTTAAAAATTATCAGATGCCCCCCTTATTAAGGGGGGACTAAGGGGGGATCGGCACCCCCCTTATCAAGGGGGATCCCCCCGCCTATCGGCACCCCCCTTATCAAGGGGGGCAGGGGGGATCAGAGGCAAAATCTATCTTCGATTTAATTATAACTACTTACTTAAGTCCTAACTTTTATCGTTACCGATCGCGTCATGTTGGAAATTAAAGACCTAAAAATTGCCTACCCGACCGAATTAAGTTCTCCCTCTTGGGCGATCGATGGGGTATCTTTTAGTATAGGCAAAGGGGAAACTCTGGGATTAGTGGGTGAATCTGGTTGTGGAAAATCGACTATAGGTAAGGCTATTTTAAGGTTATTACCTAATCGCACTCATGTGGAAGGTGAGATTACCTTTGAAGGGCGATCGCTTTTATCTTTATCTAGCAAACAGTTAGAAAAGTTTCGCGGGGAAGCGGTGGGATTAGTGTTTCAAGATCCGATGACGCGACTGGATCCACTGATGACTATCGGCGATCATTGTGTGGAAACTTTGCAAGCCCATCGAGCAAATTTAACCTATCGTCAAGCTAAAAGTCAAGCTTGTACTGTCCTAGAAAAAGTGAAAATTCCCGCTAATCGTTGGTCCCAATATCCTCACGAATTTAGCGGAGGAATGCGGCAAAGAGTGGCTATTGCTTTAGCTTTATTATTAAACCCTAAGTTAATTATTGCCGATGAACCCACCACCAGTTTAGATGTGACGGTTTCGGCGGAAATTCTGCGGGAATTAAAGCGTTTATGTAGCGAGGAACAGATGGGATTATTGTTAATTTCCCATGATTTAGCAATGGTGGGAGAATATTGCGATCAATTAGCGGTGATGAAGGGGGGCAAAATTGTCGAATCGGGAGCGGTAAAAACAGTTTTTAATACACCTCAACACCCCTACACCCGTTCTCTTTTAGCCGCTGCTTTACACTTACAGTTAAGGGAGGAAAAATCAACAGCAATTCAAGGCAAAGAAACGGTGTTAAAGGTGGATAATTTAAAACAGTATTATACCCTAGAAGGTAACTTTTTAGATAGTTTTTTCAAAAAAGAAAAGAAATTTATTAAAGCGGTGGATGAAGTAAATTTTGAACTTTATCGAGGGGAAATCTTCGGTTTAGTTGGGGAGTCGGGATGTGGGAAAAGTACCCTATCGAGAACCCTGTTACAGTTAATTAAACCCACTGGGGGAAAAGTGGAATTTTTAGGCGAAGATTTAACCCCGTTGTCCAGGGAAAAAATGCGTCCCAAACGGCGCTTAATGCAGATGATTTTTCAGGATCCCCTCGCTTGTCTTAATCCTCTGATGACAGTGGGAGAAAGTATCGCCGATCCGCTTTTGATCCATCAAAAAGTTAGTCTAGAAACGGCTAAAGAACAGGTTTTAACAATGTTAGATCGAGTCGGTTTAACACCAACAGAAGAATTTTATCGACGCTATCCTAGGGAGTTATCGGGAGGACAACAGCAAAGGGTAGCCATTGCTCGCGCTTTAATTACTCGTCCAGAATTAGTTATTTGTGATGAACCGGTTAGTATGCTTGATGCTAGTGTCCAGACACAGGTTTTAGAGTTAATGTTAGAGTTACAAAAGTTATTTAATCTCACTTATTTGTTTATAACTCATGATCTTTGGTTAGCGAGATTCCTCTGCGATCGAATTGCGGTGATGACTGCGGGTAAAATTGTTGAAATGGGTGACACTGAACAAATTTTTAGCCATCCCCAACACCCCTACACTCAAAAATTAATCGCCGCAGCCCCGAGAATTTATCCCGATAGCAACTAAAATCGCTCTAGGGGTTTATAATTGTTATTGTCTAGATATGGTTAGAAAAGACAAAATGGCCAGACAACTTCAGATAACTCTCCCTGAAGATACTATGCAACTTCTCGATCGATGGTTGCCAAGTAGTGATTATCCTGAAAAAGAATATAATAATTTAATTAATGAAGCGATTAAATTATATATTATGGAACAACCGAGAAACTACCTCAAGCAACAATTAAAGGAAGGAGCTATTGTTAGAGCGGAAAGAGATTTAGATTTAGCACAAGATTGGGTTTCTCTAGAGGATTATTTATGGTAATAATGATTATTTTCAAAGTTAAAAAACTGCTCAAAAAATTTGTCTTTAGTCTCCAAGAGGAAGGGTGGAAACCAGCACTCAAAAAGACGAAACGAAAAATTATTAAAATTCTCACAGGAAAGAGTTCCTCTGAATTTGAAGAACAGGTGATCGAAAGTGCTAAATTGGCCGAACCCCGACCCCTAGAAATTGCCAGCAGTGACAATCCTTTAGTCTCGATTATTATTCCTGTTTATAACCAATTTGCCTACACCTTTAACTGTTTGGAATCCTTGAGTGTTAACCTAAGTTCTGATTTAGCCTATGAAATAATCATTGTTAATGATGCTTCTAGCGATGAAACCCTAGAACAATTAGCCACTTTAGTTAAAGGAATTAAAGTATTAACTAATGCAGAAAACTCTGGTTTTATTCGTTCCTGTAATTATGGGGCTAGTCAAGCAAAAGGTCAATACCTATATTTTCTCAATAACGACACTCGTATTCTGGAAAATTGTCTAGAAAGTTTAGTGAAATTAATCGTCAATAATCCCCAAGTTGGTGCGGTGGGTTCCAAGTTAATTTATGCTAATAGTAAACAACAAGAAGCGGGGGGAATTATCTGGAATTCTGCCGATGGTTGGAATTATGGACGCTTAGATAGTCCCGATGAACCAGAATATAATTATGTGCGTCCCGTGGACTATTGTTCGGGGGCTAGTTTATTAGTTCCTACGGATTTATTTAAGCAATTAGGTGGTTTTTGTCAAGACTTTATCCCCGCATATTACGAAGATACAGACTTATGTTTTGCCATCCGAGAATTGGGTTATCAAGTCCTCTATCAACCCCAATCTAACGTTATTCACTACGAAGGAATCACCTCGGGAACAGACCTTTCCAGTGGGATCAAACAATATCAAGTTATTAATCAAACTAAGTTTCGAGAAAAATGGTCAAAGGTATTAACTAAACACCTAGATAACGATGCTAATAATGTACCCAGAGCTGCCCGAAGTTTACAAGGAAAACCGACAATTTTAGTCATTGACTCCTACGTTCCACTATACGATCGAGAGTCCGGCTGTGTGCGTTTATTAAATATTCTTAAGCTACTGCTCAATTTAGGCTATTCAGTGATTTTCTTTCCCGATAATGGCTATCCTGAACAACCCTATACTTCCGTTCTGCAGCAGCTAGGAATTGAAGTTATTTATGGCACACCGCAAAGATATAATCTAGAAGAAAAATTAATCAAATATTTACCTCTGATCGATGGAGTTTGGTTGTGTCGTCCCGAATTGTGCGATAAGTATATGGATTTAATTCGCTTAAAAACAAAAGCACCAATTATTTATGATACAATTGACCTGCATTTTCTGCGTTTAAAACGGCAAAAAGACTATCTCGATCCCAGTTATCAAAATACTAGCTGGAGTTGGGAAACCTATCAGAAATTAGAGTTAAACTATGCTAATCAAGCGGAAGCAACCGTGGTAGTAACAGAAGACGAAAAGCAGGTTTTATCCTCTTTAGGAGTGAAAAATGTTTGGGTAATCCCCAATATCCATGAAGAAATTTCCCTGTCAGAAAAAGTTGCTTTTGACCAGCGATCGGGGTTAGTATTTATTGGTAGCTACAATCACCCTCCTAATATTGATGCAGTTAAGTGGTTATGTTTAGAAATTATGCCCTTAGTTTGGGTATCCCGTCCTGACATTACTGTTAATTTATTAGGAAGTAACCTCAAGGATGAAGTAAAAGAATTGGCCAATGATCAAGTGATTGTTACCGGTTATGTCCCCGAAGTAGAACCCTATTTTCAAAAGAGTCGGATTTTTGTTGCTCCCCTGCGATTTGGTGCGGGAATGAAGGGTAAAATTGGTCAAAGTCTTTCCCTCGGATTACCCACTATTACCACAAGAATTGGTGCCGAAGGTATGGGATTAATTGACCACCAAGATGTTTTAATTGCCGATACTGCCGAGGAATTTGCCCAAGCAGTGATCGAACTCTATGATAATATGGAATTGTGGCAAAAACTCGCCGATAATTCCCTAGAAACTATTAAGAGATACCAACCAGCTACCGTGCAAACTAACCTCCAAGCTTTGTTATCAAATCTAGGAATTGTTGCCAAGGATAGTTAACAAGAAAAAAGCTCATTTCTCCCACAGGTCTATTCTATGTCACCGAAATCAAATCAACTTTGGAATCCGCAATTTTGCAGATGTATCAAGCATTTGTATAGGATCAATTTAGGACAAATTTTGACTTTTTTTGTTCTATAAATCTCTTGCATAATTAATTTTTGAGGTTTCAAAAACGGCAAAAATAAGGATCAAATGGCATAAAATATGTAAATAGAGCCTTTAATTGCTTATTATTCATTCTTAATTGTCCTGACTCCTGACTCCTAACCCTAACAACAATTTTTGATTTTTACAAGAGGTTTTATTAATATGCCAAGTTATCCTGATATTTCCAGTCAAGCTTTTAAACATCCCCTAGATCAGCAAGCTGAACAGGCCTTAAGATCAGTTCCAGGGTTTGACTTATTAGCGAAAAGTTTTTCCGAATATCTCTATGAACGTCCCCAACAAATTTTATTAATGGGCAATGATTTAAAAGTTGGTCCTCGTCAATACGCCACTTTATACGGCATCTATCGCCAATGTCTGCGGGATTTAGATATGTCTCCAGAACCGAATCTTTATGTAAGTCAAAACCCTTTAGCCAATGCCTATTCTTTGGGTTCGGAACATCCCTATATAGTCTTTAATACTGCCCTTTTAGACCTCTTAGATGAAGAAGAAATTCGAGTAATTCTTGCCCACGAATTAGGTCATTTAAAATGCGATCATAGTATTTTAATTCAAATGTCTTTTTGGGTGATAGGGGCGGCTAATTTGCTTGGGGACATCACTTTAGGACTAGGAAAAGCCATTACTACCGGTCTAGTTTATGCCTTTTATGAATGGCGCAGAAAAGCCGAATTATCGGCAGACAGGGCCGCTTTATTAGTTACCGATGATTTAAATTTAGTCCTGAGAACTTTAATGAAATGTGCAGGAGGAAGCCAAAAATATCTGAATGAATGTAACTTAGAAGAATTTATTCGCCAAGGGGAAGCCTACCGACAATTAGACCAAGATAACTTAAACCAGATTTATAAATTTATCATTTATAATGGCGGCAATGGTTCCTTTTTAACCCATCCTTTTTCCGTAGAAAGAGTGCATTATCTACAGGAATGGTTTAACTCGGAATCCTATCGTCAAATTCGCCGGGGAAACTATGCCAAAATAGGGGTAAAAAGCTCAATTAATGTTGATGCTAATGATAGCGAAAGCGAAAGATTGCAGCGACAAATAGCAGCACTACAGGCAGAAATTGAACGGGCAAAAAGACAAAGAAACCATGAATAACCAATAACAGCCCATAAATCAGCCAAATCAGCCAAAAAAGGTGAGCAACAAGCGATCGCTAAATATTAGTTTTCCTGATTGATCAGCTGTACTGCATCTAAACTGCGTATTGGGAATTTTAGTACAAATGCTCAAACTTCCTCTCCCTGCTCCGGCGCTGACTGATTACTGATTACTGATTACTGATCACTGAAAATGCGCTCGTCTGTGTTTTGGCGATTTGGTCGGTACAATAGAGATAGGGGAGACTGAGAATAGCAATTCTCCCTGGTATTATCTATACACACTTACCCCCACTCTCTTTTTTTTGTTCTACTGCCCATGCTCCAAGATACCCAATCCATTCGTTACTATCAAAGACTAACCGATGACATGGTGGATCTTTGGCACCGTGGCTCGCGTTTTGATGAGATCCGGCTATATGTAGAAGGCTATTTAGCCTGTTTACGCGATTCTAGTTCCATAGAACCCTATCTAATTCATCGTCTCGAAGAAGAAATATTTCGTTTTCTGCGAGATCCTTCTAATTTTGAATATCTCTCCCCCCAAACCCAAACCCAAACTGAAGCAGATTATGGCTATTATTAACCCCATCTCGGGTTAAGGGAATTTGGCCATCAGTTCCGCAAAAAAAAATCGGATTGACTCGCGAGAATCGCCCCGGGATTAGACCTCTTGCATAGAGAAGAATTCAGGAGTTAGGAGTCGGGAGACACAAGGGAAATCCTTACCCAATCGGGTTTTCACTAACTGTCAGGACAAATGGGTATTTTACGGGAGAGCTACTGAGCTTGACAGGAACGAGATTGGGTCATCTGTAGAACAATAGTATCGATCGCTTTCACCAGAGCCTGTCCGGAAACCCGTTGATTATTAACGATAATGCTAAATAACATCGGTTCTTGGTTGGGGT
Organism: Microcystis sp. M31BS1; assembly: GCF_020245285.1. NCBI lineage: Bacteria > Bacillati > Cyanobacteriota > Cyanophyceae > Chroococcales > Microcystaceae > Microcystis > Microcystis sp. M31BS1. Next base: position 19,584 of record NZ_JADBVE010000297.1, on the reverse strand, counting down.
TTTCTAGATAACCCGATAGGGCCCGCACACCGGTAAGAGTGCCAGTTTTAGCGTAAACTGTGCCAGTAGCAGCCGTCTGACGCATTCGGTTTCTCAGGGTGCCACTAATTCCCGCTACCGGTAAGGAAGCATAGAAAGTGTCTCGATTAGGAGAATAATACATCACCCGCAAAATTTCCACGATCGAGCGGGGAGTAGCGGTATTACGGCGGGATAATCCTGAACCATCGGCTAAACGAAAACCACTGGGATTGATGCCCAATTGTGCCAAGATGGCAGTAACACTTTTAGAACCGCCGATAAAGCGAAAAAGAGTGTCAGCGTAGAAATTATTACTTCTCTGATTAGTGATATTCACCCAATCGCGCAGGGATTTTTTTTGAATTGTCGTTTCCGGGTTCATCGCTTGTAAAGCGGCAGCCGTGGTAAATAACTTTGTATTAGAAGCAGGGATAAAATAGCGATCGGCGTTATGACTATAAATAACCGTTTGGCGATCAATAGATTCGATTAATATACCCCACTGATTGGGAGCTTGACCGATAATTTTATCGATATTTGCCCCAATCAATTGAGTACAGGTATTATTATTGGTGTTATTGTTTTCTGGCGGGGGAACGTATAATTCTATGGATTCGTTCGACGAGGAAGGAGCGGGATAAACAGACAGATTAACTTGAGCGATGCTAGGGTAAGCCAAGGCGATAGTGGCTACACTGGCCACTGTCAGCGAATTGAGGCTATTGAGGATTTGTTTCATGCTGTGTTTGTCTAAGAGTCTGGTTTCCTTAAGCGTTCGCACTATTGTACCAGTTGCTGCTCAAGTGTCAAAGTTACCTGTCTAACAGATTTTAGCGGCTAATGCACACCAATGCCAGAGAAGAAAGCTGGCAATAGCCCGCACTGATACCCCTTCTCAAGACCGGTTGGAATTTTTCTGGGTTCCAAAACCGGGCTATTTTGATACTGTTGACATTGCTGCTGACAATTTGGGGATAATAAAAGCAAAGTGTAGGAAGAGGGATATCAGACCCATGTATTCTGTCTCAGATGACTCCAAAACAATGACGAATACCAGCCGTCAAACTGTGCTAGAGACGTTAAACTTACAAAAAACTTATCGGACGGGATTCTGGTTAAATAAAAAAATCGAATCCTTGAAAAACTGTACTTTAATTGTCCATGAGGGCGAAACCTTTGGATTATTAGGCCCGAACGGGGCCGGCAAAACCACGCTCTTAAAAACCCTTTTGGGGATTGTCCGACCCACTTCCGGACGGGCCTTGATTCTCGGTCAACCAATTGGCGATCGCTCGGTCAGGCAACGCATCGGCTATCTTCCTGAAAATGCCTACTACTACGACTATCTCACCGGCTGGGAATTCCTACAATTAATCGCCGGCATTTTTCAAATTCCCTCTTCTGTGCAGAAAAAACGCATTCCTGAATTATTGGATTTAGTGGGATTAGACCGCAAAACTGCCCAGAAAAAACAATTGCGTCAATATTCTAAGGGAATGATGCAACGGATCGGTATAGCTCAAGCATTAATCAATGATCCGGAATTAGTCTTTCTCGATGAACCGATGTCGGGACTGGACCCTATCGGTCGCTATCAAGTGCGGGAAATTATTCAATCCCTCAAACAACGGGGGAAAACCATCTTTTTTAACTCTCATATTCTCTCCGATGTGGAACAAATTTGCGATCGCATTGCCCTGTTGGCCCGGGGAGAATTACTCTGTGTCGGTTCCCTCGATCAAATTCTCGGTCGTGCTGATGTCTATCAGGTGATTGTTCAAGGGGGTAGAGAAGAGCAACTACAGCAATGGATACTCGGTTTACATTGGCGCGATAATTTTTGGCACGGACAATTACAGGGAGAACCCGCTGCTTTTCTGGCTGCCCTGCCTAGTATGGATGCTCGCTTGATTAGTCTTAATTTAGCTCGTGCTTCCCTCGAAGAATTTTTTATCGACCAATTACGTCAGCGCGGTATTACCTCTAGTCAATAGGCTCTTCTGGTTTCTGTGTGGAAACGAGGTCTATACCGATAGAATATCCGCAAAATAGTCCTAAAAGTTTTGCCCAATAAGCACTTCAGGGTTCCATAAGCAAAAATTATCACACAAAGTCGAGAAGAGCCGTCAATAGGCACTTTCATTATTAATCTACAAGGTAAGTTGCCAAAAAGGAGACAATTGTGCGACGGGGAAGACATAAAATTTTTATCGGGATGGCTCCGGGAGTCGGGAAAACTTACAAAATGCTGGAGGAGGGGCATAGTCTCAGAAAGCAGGGAACCGACGTGGTGATTGGACTGCTCGAAACCCACGGCAGAAAAGAGACCGCCGAAAAGGCCGAGGGATTGGAAATCGTACCGAGAAAAATCCTAGAGAAAGAGGGATTCACTCTCTCGGAAATGGATACAGAAGCGATTATCGCCCGCTCGCCGCAGCTGTGTCTGATCGATGAATTGGCCCACACGAATGCACCCGGTTCGGAGCGAGAGAAACGCTTTCAGGACGTGGAGATAATTTTATCCCGGGGAATCGATGTTTACTCGACCGTGAATATCCAGCATATTGAGAGTTTAAACGATCTGGTTGCCCGAATCACTGGGGTGGTGGTGCGGGAGCGAATACCCGATCGAATTTTGGAGGAAGCTGATGAAGTGATCGTGGTAGATGTCACCGCTGAAACCCTAGAGGAAAGATTATTAGCGGGAAAAATCTACACTCCCGAAAAGATCCAACCATCTTTAAATAATTTCTTTCGACGGCGCAATTTAATCGCCCTCCGGGAACTCGCCCTGCGTGAAGTGGCCGATACAGTGGAAGAAGAAGCGAGTAATTCGACATTTATCGGTCAATTCTGTCCCGTTCACGAACGGGTATTAGTCTGTGTTTCCACCTATCCCAACTCTTTACGATTATTACGTCGAGGAGCGCGGATAGCGGGGTATATGAATGCGGAATTTTTCGTGATTTTCGTCGATAAACCCGATCGCTTTCTCACCAAAGAGGAGGCTTTACATATCGAAACCTGCGAACGTTTATGTCGGGACTTCGAGGGGAAATTCTTACGGGTTAAAAGCTATCAGGTGGCATCAGCGATCGCCGAGGTGGCCGAGCGCGAACGAATCACCCAGATCGTGATCGGGGAGAGCCTTCAATCGCGCTGGAAGCGTTTAATCAAAGGTTCTTTCACCCAAAAACTCATGCGCCTGATCTGGCAGAAAAATATCGATCTTCACATCATCGCCACTGATCCAAAAGTACCAGTTAAAGACGCGCCGGCCAAGGGGGTGAAAAGGTGACTACCTTTCTGCCACTTCCCCACTCCCCCTCTCAAATCAGCAACGCCCTCTGGGATGATATTCTAGGAGTTAATCTTTAATGCAAATCCGTTGTCACTTAAGGGAGTTAACTCATGCAGGTAAATAATCTCGGCTTTATCGCTAGTATCCTATTCGTCCTAGTCCCCACGGTTTTCCTCTTGATTCTGTTTATCCAAACCAGAGAGGAAACCGAGGGTTAAATTCCTTCCCTATCCCTATTTTTCCTAAAAACCCCGGTGATTTCTTGAAGTCATGCGGGGTTTTTTCGCTTCAATTAGGGGAAAGTGCTAGTTTCGTCTCCAGTAAGCATTTCACGATTCCATAAGCAAAAATTATCACACAAAGCCGAGAAGAGCCTCGGATTTGGCGGATCTGAGTTTTTGTCCCTTTTGAGTTTCTCGATTTCTCGTTGATTGGCTTCCCGGTCAGCAACCACCCATAATTGTTTATCTTCATCCCACTTGGCTTCCGTGTATATTGCTTTTTCCCAAGAGCAGGCCGATTTAATTTGTTCTGGATTAAGACCCTCGGCTCCGTTGAGGAAGGCTCCCCTGAGGAAGGCTCCGTTGAGGGAGGCTCCGTTGAGGTTGGCTCCGATGAGGAAGGCTCCCCTGAGGAAGGCTCCGTTGAGGGAGGCTCCGTTGAGGTTGGCTCCGTTGAGGTTGGCTTCTTCGAGGTTGGCTTCGATGAGGAAGGCTCCGATGAGGAAGGCTCCGTTGAGGTTGGCTCCGTTGAGGTTGGCTCCGATGAGCTTGGCTCCGATGAGGTTGGCTCCGTTGAGGTTGGCTCCGTTGAGGTTGGCTCCGTTGAGGTTGGCTCCGATGAGGTTGGCTCCGATGAGCTTGGCTCCGTCGAGGTTGGCTCCGTTGAGGTTGGCTCGGTTGAGGTTGGCTCCGTCGAGGTTGGCTTCTTCGAGGAAGGCTCCGTTGAGGTTGGCAAGGTGGAGGCTGGCTCGGTTGAGGTTGGCTCGGTTGAGGTTGGCTCCCCTCAAATTTGTCCGACTTAAATCAAGAATTTTAATTTTATTAGAGTCAGTTGTTTCAGCCAAATTATCCCCTTTACGCCGCCCGATTACCGTTAAAGCGGCCTGAACTGGAATACTCACGGAAGGGAGCTTTTCTGGGGTCTTCTCTCTTTCCTCCGCCTCCGGCTTCAGTTGTCTCTTATTCGAGGGAATGGGGGAATTTTTACGAATGTAGGAAGTCAGCACTTCCATAATTGTCCATTGATCCTTGGGAGAATCTTTGGCAATTCGCTCTAGGGAATAAATGCCGCCAATTACCACCTCCTCTTTACCACTACCGATTTGCTCGACAGCTTTCGAGAAGCGCTCGGTAATCAGACGTTGCTGAGTCAGTTGCATTTCCGCTTGAGAATTGAAATAATTGACAATAAGCCCAATTCCTGCCAAAAGGGTAGCAATTAATCCCAGGGCAGAAATAATCGTTTTGACCACATCAATGGCAAAGGTGCGGCTGTCTTTGTCTTCACGGGCAAAAAGCCCCGGTATTTGCTGAAATAGCCAGAAGGGAAAGATTAGCAGTTTCCAAGCAACTCTGACAAGAGACTGGAGCGATAGCAACAATCTTTTAATTAGCCTTTTTCCCCCGCGATAGGGCATTTTTAGATTCCAAGCAAGAATCGCTCTGGGATGTTGGCTCAAATATTCTTTCGCTTGCTGCCAGTCATCTATCTCATTGCCTTCTTTACCCGATGCCAGCCGTTTTTGATAAAACTCGTAAGCCTTGATCTGGTGCAATTCTAAAGGAATTCGTGGTGATTTTTTCGGAACCATGCAGCGTTTTCCCCGCCAATAGATGGATTTTGCCAAGGGACTGAGGGACTGACAAAACTGTTTTCGAGACCGGTTGAAAAGAAGTAAGTAGGTAGGCGTTAAAAGTTGTCAGATGCCCCCCTTATTAAGGGGGGATTAAGGGGGGACTAAGGGGGGATCGGCACCCCCCTTATCAAGGGGGGCAGGGGGGATCGAACCTAAAATCCATTTTTAATTTAATTATAACCAGCTACTTACAATCCAACCATTAAAGTTTATCTGTTAATCGGGTAATCGGCTCTCTCGGCTGCTGTGTAATCAACAGGATCGATCATCGAGATTGTCGGTATAGACTAGATCCTAACGTCAACCGTTGATCAAGCTGTTGGGCTACAATCCAGCAAGGACAAGAGAGCCTGTTTACAAAACCGATCGCTTTAAGTGGTGTACTCGGCGTTAATTTTGACGTAATCGTAACTAAGATCGCAACCCCAGGCCGTACCTGTTCCCGAACCGTTACCGATACAGATAGACATTAAAACGGTATCTTCTCGTAAATAAGCCCCGCTTGCTGCCGCTTTCAGGTAATTACTGGCACTAGCTCGATCGAACGCCAGAGGTTGACCATTTTCCATCATCACGAAGTCGCCTAACTTGATTTGTAGGTCTTCTTGATGGAAGACAACCCCGGCCCGGCCCGCGGCCGCCGCAATTCGTCCCCAGTTGGGATCTCGACCGAAAACCGCCGATTTTACTAGGGAAGAACCGGCAATGGTGCGAGCAATCTGACGAGCGGACTGATCATCGGCCGCCCCCGAAACCCGCACTTCCATTAAACAGGTGGCTCCTTCCCCATCCCGGGCGATCGCTTTGGCCAGGTATTGACAAACTTCCGTTAACATGGCCTCTAACTTTTGGGCATCCCGGCCCATTTCTGTGATCGCTGTGGTGCGCGATTGACCGTTAGCCAAGGCGATCAGACTGTCATTGGTACTGGTGTCCCCATCCACCGTGATCTGATTAAAACTTTTATTAGCCGCCCGACTTAACATATTTTGCCAGAGAACCGTCGATACTGCGGCATCACAGGTAATAAAGGAGAGCATTGTCGCCATATTCGGGTGAATCATCCCCGATCCCTTGGCAATTCCCCCAATTGTGACCGGACGACCATCAATAGTGGTTTGCAAGGCGATCGATTTGGGGACTAGATCCGTGGTCATAATCGCCCGGGCCGTGCTTTCGCCACCATTTTCCGACAATAAACCTGCTAAGGTCGGTAAAGCGGCGGTTAACGCATCCATGCGAATCCGTTGCCCGATCACTCCCGTAGAAGCCAGCAAAATTGCATCGGCGGGAATCCCTAAAACTTGGCTCAAGGCGGCGGCACTATCGAGAGCGTCTTGCCATCCAGCTTCCCCCGTGGCGGCGTTTGCTTGGCCAGCATTACACAAAATCGCCCTGGCGCTGGCTTTGGTTTGGAGGCGTTGACGGCAATAATCGACGCAAGCGGCCCGCACTTGACTGGTGGTAAAGACTCCTGCGGCGATCGCTTCTGTTTCCGAGACAATGAGGGCTAAATCGGGCAAACCGGACGGTTTTAGCCCCGCGGCCATCCCTGCGGATTTAAATCCTTTTGGGGCCGTGATCCCCCCCTCTATTTCCTGCCAATCGGCCATTTTCTCCCGTCTCCTACTCAAATTCGACAATCGATTATAGCAAGTAAAAAACACCTGTTGTAAAAATCAAAAATCTTCGGTTAGGTGAGGAGTCAGGAGTCAGTAGTCAGTAGTCAGGAGAATTAAGAATGAATAATTCACAGATTCTAGGCAATTTAATCCTTATTTTTGCCGTTTTTGAATCCTCAAAAATTAATTATGCAAGAGGTTTAATGAATAATAATCAATTTTGAACTGCGAAAAATTAATCATGCACGGGGTTTGACCGTTGCGGGTTGGCCAGAGGAGAGTGGGGAGCATAAATAAAAATAATCCAGGAGTCTCGGAGTCTCCTGTGTCCTGATTAAGCTGTCTCTTGGGCAGCGGCTAATTCCGCCAGTTTTCCCTGTTGATCCTTGGCGATACAGGATTGAATCACATCTTCGATATCGCCGTCTAAAATGCGATCGAGGGAAAAATTCTGATTTAAGCGATGATCGGTGAGACGATTATCCTTATAGTTATAGGTGCGAATTTTTTCCGAACGGGAACCGGTTCCCACCTGAGAGCGCCGCATGGAACTGACCGCTTCCTGTTGTTCCTGTAACTTCATATCGTACAGTTTCGCCCGGAGAATCTGCATAGCTCGTTCCCGGTTTTGCAATTGCGATCGCTCTTCGGTGCAGAAAACCCGGATTCCCGTGGGTTTATGGATTAAATCGACGGCAGTTTCCACTTTATTGACATTTTGACCGCCTGCACCCCCGGATCTAGCCGTGGTTAACTCAATATCCTTGGGATCGATATGCACTTCCACATCGTCCACTTCTGGCATAATCGCCACGGTAGCGGTGGAAGTGTGGACGCGACCACTCGCTTCCGTCAGAGGAACCCGCTGCACCCGATGGACTCCCGCCTCAAATTTCAGCTTACTATAGACGTTATCGCCTTTAATCTCTAAAATTGCCTCTTTAAATCCGCCCATATCCGCCGGAGATTCACTCAAAAGGCTAACTTTCCAGTTTTGAGTTTCGGCATATTTTGAGTACAAGCGAACTAAATCCCCCGCCCAAATACTGGCCTCATCACCTCCGGTCCCAGCGCGAATTTCTAGCATGATATTCTTTTCATCGAGGGGATCCCGGGGCAGCAGCAGAATGGTTAATTGGTCTTCCAAAGTGGCGATTTTTGCCTCTAATTCTGCCACTTCTAGGGCGGCCATTTCCCGTAATTCGGGATCGCCGGCGGATTCTTTGAAGATTTGTTTCGCACCGATTAAATCCTCTTGACTTTTTTGCCAAATTTCGTAAGTGTTGACCGTTTCCTCTAGGGAAGCGCGGGATTTGGCCAGACGATGCAATTCACCCGGATTACCGGTGACATCGGGATCCGCTAGACGACGGGTTAATTCTTTGTAGGTCTGTTCTACAGATTGCAGTTTGTTTAGTAAATAACTTTCAGCCATAATCGATAATAAATAGGGTTAAACGGGGTTAATGGGAAGATAAACCGCAAATTCACTGGAATAGAAGCGTCTAACAGATAATAGAGACGCAATCCTTTTAATTGTCTTAATTTTCTTGGTTTGGGGTTCTTCGAGCCTAGAAAAATCCCGCCCAACTGCTGAGAGTCAGTCAGTTTTGCTAATACTTAGAAATATTTTTGGGCCAGCAAGCGGCAAGGGAAGACATTTTTTTCTTAACCAGATTATTCCTATATCTGAAACTATCATTTTTTGGCTGGTTTGAGCAAGTAATCTTAAATCCTGTTTAAAAGCAGGGTGTGGGGAGACCACTTCGTGCGCGTTGCGGGGGGAGATGGGGAGATGGGGAGCTTTTTTGCTGTGATCGGTAAACGGGAAAGAGTAATCAGCGAACTGATAACTCAACTCTGATAACTGATAACTGATCACTGATAACTGATCACTGAATACTAAACCTGTCGGAAAGGGGGACAAAAAATGCTAGGATTGCCACAGCACAGAGAAAAGCGAAAGAAAGGAATATAACTTTACATGGAAGAGTTTGACAAGTCAATATCCTTTGATGGCAGGGATATTCGACTAAAAATAGGGCTTTTAGCCCCCCAAGCTGGCGGTAGTGTTCTGATCCAATCGGGAGAAACGGCAGTTTTAGTGACAGCAACCACCGCCAAAGCCAGAGAAGGAGTAGATTTCCTGCCCTTGACCGTTGATTACGAAGAAAGATTATACGCCGCCGGGCGCATCCCGGGAGGATTTTTGCGTCGTGAAGGTCGTCCCCCGGAAAAAGCAATTCTGACCGGTCGTTTGATCGATCGCCCCCTGCGGCCTCTATTCCCCAGTTGGCTACGGGATGATATTCAGGTGGTCGCTACGACCCTCTCGATGGATGAGGAAGTACCCCCGGATGTTTTGGCCGTTACCGGGGCTTCCGTGGCGGTTCTGTTGGCAGGGATTCCCTTCCAAGGACCGATGGCAGCGGTGCGCGTCGGTTTACTAGGGGATGAATTTATCATCAATCCCACCTACAAGGAAATCCATAACGGAGAATTGGATCTAGTGGTGGCCGGTAGTCCCGAAGGGGTGGTGATGATCGAAGCGGGAGCCAATCAGTTACCGGAACGGGATATTATTGAGGCGATCGATTTTGGTTATGAAGCGGTCCGCGACCTGATCACCGCTCAACGGGAATTGATCGATCAGTTGGGTATTCCCCTCGTCACCCGAGAAGCGCCGGTAGTAAACGAAACCGTGCATAATTTCCTGAAAGAACAAGCTAAAGAGGAAATTAAACAGATTCTCTCTCAGTTTACCCTCAGCAAAACCGAACGGGATGAGAAATTAGAGGCGATCGAAAATCGGATTAAGGAAACTATAACCGCTCTTCCCGATGAAGATCCCTTAAAAGCTCCAACCCTGGAAGAGCCAAAGTTAATCGGTAATCTCTTTAAGGATCTGACCAAAAAACTGATGCGCGCCCAAATTATCGAGGATGGGGTGCGGGTTGATGGTCGCAAACTGGACGAAGTACGCCCGATTTCTTGCCGGGTGGGAGTTTTACCCCGTCGGGTTCACGGTAGCGGTTTGTTTAATCGCGGTTTAACCCAAGTGCTTTCGATCGCCACCCTTGGCACCCCCGGTGATGCTCAGGATTTGGGGGACGACCTCCATCCCGAAGATGAAAAACGCTATCTTCATCACTACAACTTCCCACCCTTTTCCGTCGGTGAAACCCGTCCGATGCGTTCTCCTGGCCGTCGAGAAATCGGCCACGGTGCTTTAGCGGAAAGGGCGATCGTACCTATCCTTCCCCCCCAGGAGGAATTTCCCTATGTGCTGCGGGTGGTGTCGGAAGTCCTCTCTTCTAATGGTTCCACCTCCATGGGTTCCGTGTGCGGTTCTACCTTGGCACTGATGGATGCCGGTGTTCCCCTGAAAAAACCCGTTAGTGGTGCGGCCATGGGTTTAATTAAAGAAGGGGAAGAAGTGCGGATTTTGACCGATATACAAGGTATCGAGGATTTTCTGGGAGATATGGACTTTAAGGTGGCTGGCACTGATTCTGGCATCACCGCTCTCCAGATGGATATGAAAATCCCCGGTTTAACCATGGAAGTGGTGGCCAAGGCGATCGAACAAGCTTTACCGGCCCGCAAACATATCCTAGAGAAGATGTTAGCGACCCTAGAAAAACCCCGCACGGAATTATCTCCCCACGCACCCCGGTTATTGACGATCAAGATCGATCCAGATCTGATCGGGTTAGTCATCGGGCCAGGTGGTAAGACGGTTAAAGGGATTACTGAACAGACCGGCACAAAAATCGATATCGATGACGATGGGACTGTGACTATTTCCTCTACCGATGGGGAACAGGCCGAAAAAGCTAAACGACTGATCTACAATATGACCCGCAAACTCAATGAGGGTGAGGTCTATCTCGGTCGTGTGACTCGCATTATCCAAATCGGCGCTTTTGTGGAAGTTTTGCCGGGGAAAGAGGGAATGATCCATATTTCCCAATTGGCCGAGGGACGCGTCGGTAAGGTCGAAGATGAAGTGGCCGTGGGGGATGAGGTGTTAGTTAAGGTACGGGAGATCGATAGTAAAGGTCGTCTCAATCTCACCCGTCTCGGTATTCATCCCGACGAGGCCGCCGCTGCCCGTAAGGCTGCTACTGTAGTCTAGGTGAATTTTTTGTTCATGGTTAACTCTCGATCGCTCGATCGAGAGTTTTTGTTTAGGGCTTGCTGAATAAATGTGAAATGTAGGCAAGGTAAGGGTTTTGTGGCTTTTCTGGCGAAACAGCTGCAAGATTTTGAGAGAATCGTGCTTCAAAACCTGGCATCTTGAGCGGCGATCGCGTCCTGTAGGGGCGAAGCATTCGGGCAATAACCTATCGGTGAAACCGTAGATTTTCTATCCGAATGCTTCGCCCGTACTTTTTGCCGCAAACCCTACCTAAAAACGGCAATAGAGACGCAAAAACCACGCCTCTATCCCGGTATTTTCCCTAGATATTGTTTCTGACTACCAGCTAGACTTGACCACACCGGGTAAAAGACCTTGGTGGGCCCATTCGCGTAAAACGTTGCGGGATAAACCAAAATCGCGATAGTATCCTCTCGGTCTGCCGGTCGTTAAACAACGGTTGCGGTGACGACTAGGAGCGCTATTGCGGGGTAATTCCTGTAATTTTTGGTGAATTGCCAGTTTTTCTTCAAAATCTTCGGCGGTGCGGAATTGTTCTTTTAGTTCCGCTCTTTTAGCTTCGTATTTTTGTCTGAGACGAGCGCGTTTTTTCTCGCGTTCTACCATCGATTTTTTTGCCATGGGGTTTCTCGAAAAAGATTTAACCTGTAAAGACAGCATTTCCCATTATAACCTGAAACACCGGTGACAAAGGTGACATTTGTTGATATTAATTCTTAAAGTCCTAGTTGCAAATTTTCTATGTCTGAATCGCCTCAATTGCTCCAACAACGTCTTTTTTATCAAGGTCGGGTCTTTCAATTTGAAGTCTCGAAACTGCGTTTACCTAACGGTGTCGAGGGAGAATGGGAATGTGTCCGTCATCCGGGGGGTGCTTTAGCAGTTCCAATTACCAAGGAAGGTCAATTGGTTCTAGTACGTCAGTATCGATTTAGTTTGCAAGCTCGAATTCTGGAATTTCCCGCCGGAACGATTGATGAAGGAGAAGACCCTGCTACGACGGTAAAACGAGAATTAGAGGAAGAAGCGGGCTATCGGGCGCATAATTGGCAATCTTTGGGTAAATTTGCCTTGGCACCGGGTTATTCCGATGAATATATCTATGCTTTTCTGGCCCAGGATCTGGAAAAATTAAGCTTGCCCCCCGCTCAAGATGCCGATGAAGATCTAGAAGTGGTTTTTATGAGTTTTGAGGAAATGGAATCAGCGATCGCCAGAGGAGAATCGATCGATGCTAAAACTATTACTAGCTTCTATCTGGCCCGTTTAGCTCTTAATTAATCTTTTCAATCACCGCTTGTCCTAGTTGAATCAACTCAAAACCGATAAAAAGGCTTAAAATCACAGTGACAGCTTGATTAAGTAGGGGTATATTGCCTTTACCGAGAACAGAAGCGACGAATTTGACCACAACTAAAACGAGAGCGCTAACAATGGCGATTTTGACGGCTATCATAGACTAATTTTTCCTCACGGTTAACCAGATTATACTATTTTCAGACTTTTTCTGGCTAGTTTCATCTTGGGTTTGATACAAAATTTAGCATTTTGGTGGAGAGCGCTCCTGTCATTGCCAAAAATGTCCTGGTTTTTGTTAAGAATTGTAAAATGTAGTTAGATTTATTTGATCAGAAGGAGATTCATGTCTAACCAAGAATCGATTTTTCCATTCCCTCAAAAACCAGTGTATTCCTCCCCATTCAAGTCGATTTTAGCGATAATATCAGTTATCTTAATTATGTTAGCAGTGATCGGCGGGCTAATGATGGTCAGTTTATCATTATCTTGGCCAGAACACAATATTTATCGATTACTCCTTGGCTTAGTAGAAGATTTTTTTAACCCCCTTGCTTGGATTAAAGTTCCCACGGTTGCTCATAGCTATCAATTATTCTTACCCACGGTTATCCTGCTAATTTTTACGCAGTTAATCATGTTCTTGTCTCCGCATCCGCAAGTTTGGTCAAGATTAGTCATTATTTCTATCACTCTCGCTATCACCCTGCGCTATCTAATCTGGAGGATTCTGGAAACCTTAAATCTTTCTACTCCTCTCAATGGCTTTTTTAGTTTACTGCTTTTAGGCTTTGAGATGATGGTTTTAAGTGGTAGCATAATTCAGTTAGTTTTAGTCTTAACCACGAAAGATAGACGCAAAGAAGCTGATTTTTATAGCCAAGCAGTGATCAATAAACAGTATTTGCCCACGGTAGATATTCTGATTCCCACCTATAATGAGCCAGCCTTTATCTTAAAAAGAACTATTATCGGTTGTCAAGCCCTTAATTATCCCCATAAAAATATTTATATCCTCGATGATACTCAGAGATCAGAAATTCATCAATTAGCAGAAAAATTAAATTGTCATTATCTGACTCGTCAGGATAGAAAAAATGCTAAAGCAGGTAATTTAAACCATGCTCTCAGACAAACTCAAGGGGAATTAGTGGTAGTTTTTGATGCAGATTTTATCCCTTGTCGGAATTTTCTAGAAAGAACTGTTGGCTGGTTTCAAAACCCTAAAATTGCCCTAGTGCAAACGCCCCAAAGCTTTTATAATGCCGATCCTATCGCCCATAACTTAGGTTTAGAAAATATCGTTACTCCCGACGAAGAATTATTTTATCGTCATATCGAACCAGCTAAAGATGGGGTGGGTAGTCCTGTCTGTGCTGGTACTTCTTTTCTTGTCAGAAGAAAAGCCTTAGAGGAAGTGGGATATTTTAATATAGAATCTATTAGTGAAGACTATTTTACTGGGATTGCTATCTCAGCGAAAGGTTATGAAGTTATTTACTTAAATGAAAAACTCAGTGCTGGTTTATCTGCTGAAAGTTTATCAGCTTATTTACTGCAAAGATTGCGCTGGGCAAGAGGAACTTTACAGGCCTTTTTTATCAAAGCTAATCCCCTAAAAATTGCGGGACTAACCCTACCCCAAAGATTGGCACACTTAGAAGGAATTTTATCTTGGTTTTCTCCCTTAGCTCGTTTATTTTCTCTGCTGATTCCTCTCCTTTATACCTTTGGTTACATCGTACCTTTGAACATTACCATCGATGAGACAATCTATATCTTTTTACCCTACATGATGCTGCAGTTAGCCACTTATCACTGGTTAAATTCTCGCTCGCGCTCAATTGTTTTTTCTGAAGTATTATCGATGATTATTTGTGTACCAACATCCCTAACAGTTCTCCATGTTCTTTGGAAACCCTTTGACAAAGGATTTCAGGTGACACCGAAGGGACTTGCTCGCCAAGATTATCAATATAATTGGCACTTATCCTACCCATTGCTGTTTTTTCTCACTATTACTTTAATTAGTATTTTCTTTAATTTACACCATCACAATTATCAAGAAAGTCCCCTAAATTTTGGCTTGATTTTGGCTATATATAACGTGGTTATTATCATGACGGCTCTGGTGGCTTTATTGGAAGCTCCCCTCACCTTAGAAACTCAATACCAATTGCTGGAATCTCCTGTTAACTTGATCACAGAATCGGATATAATTATACAGGGCAATCTGAAAAAACTTTCGGAAATAGGAGCAGAAATTAACCTGAGGGAACCCATCTACTCAGAAAAATTACTCCTAGATATTTTAGGGGAAGATTTGCGCCTATCTGCTCATCTAGTCAATCTAGAAAAACGAGGCAAAATCTGGCAAGCAACCCTTAAATTCCAGCCACTTATCCTATCAGACCAGAGAAAATTAATTACTTTTTTATTCTGTCGTCACCAGCGCTGGCCACTGAAAAATACGGCAGGAGAATTACAATCCCTTTGGTTGTTAATTATCAGCTTTTTTCGGGGTATAGTCTTGATTTTTCGGGCAATTCTGAATCGAAAAACAGCCCTTTAGTTCAGTCAAAAATCGAAAATACTTAAGTAGCTGGTTATAATTAAATTAAAAATAGATTTTAGGTTCGATCCCCCCTTAGTCCCCCCTTGATAAGGGGGATGCCGATCCCCCCTTAGTCCCCCCTTGATAAGGGGGGTGCCGATCCCCCCTTAGTCCCCCCTTGATAAGGGGGGTGCCGATCCCCCCTTAGTCCCCCCTTGATAAGGGGGGTGCCGATCCCCCCTGCCCCCCTTGATAAGGGGGGTGCCGATAGGCGGGGGGATCCCCCTTGATAAGGGGGGTGCCGATCCCCCCTTAGTCCCCCCTTGATAAGGGGGGTGCCGATCCCCCCTGCCCCCCTTGATAAGGGGGGTGCCGATCCCCCCTGCCCCCCTTGATAAGGGGGGTGCCGATCCCCCCTTAGTCCCCCCTTGATAAGGGGGGTGCCGATCCCCCCTTAGTCCCCCCTTGATAAGGGGGGTGTCTGACAACTTTTAACGCCTACCTACTTAAGAAATATGTAACTAATAAATGGCGGGGGTAGCTGACAATTTTTAACACAGAAAACGGGTTTCTCCGAGAAAACCGTTTTCTAGGTGACTTAGAAACTTAAACAAAGAAATTACCCACTGGAATGCTCCCTAAAGCTGGTAAAGTCCCAGTAAATCCGGTGATATTTATTAATAAATCATTGCTGGATTGGAAGCCAGCCGTGCTATCATTAATAACGAGGTAAGTTCCAGCTATTGCACCGGTTGTTACCTGCACTAAGGCGGCACTATTAACCCCTAATCCTTGATTACCTGTAATCGCTCCATTAGCATCAGTAAATACCTGATTGATTAAATTCTGTAAAGTGGTGACAGTGCTATTAGCAGCACGACTGAAATTGCTAGGCGCACTCGTGGCGTTTCCAGCTTGAGTTAATAAGTCGATTTTATCACTATTGATGGCAAAATCTGTGATACGATCGCTTGTTGATATGGTAGATTGACCAAATTGGAAGACGAAGGTATCTGCACCTAAACCACCGGTTAAAGTATCAGCACCGTTAGCGCCATTGATTTGATTATTGCCACTATTTCCTGTGATTTTATTGTTACCAGCGTTACCTGTACCATTAACATTATTACTGCTAATTAGTCTGAGGTTTTCCACATTGTTGGGTAAGGTGCGAGTAAGACTGGTTTGCCAAGTATCAGTAATGATAACTTCTCCTATTCCTCCTTCGGGATTGATGGTAGCATTAACCGGATTGGAGAGGGTGACGGTGAAGACTTCATCAGGTTCATTAAGGTTATCATTGAGGAGGGGAATGCTAATAGTAGCGGTGGCAGTATTAGGTGCAATGGTGATAGTTCCGGTTTTGCTAGTGTAATCTACATCGGCGGTAGCATCAATGGGTCCAGTGGTATAGTTGAAGGTAATTGGTTGTGGATTGGGGTTATCAACTGTGACGGTGAGGATGGCATTATTATCTAAGCCTTCGACCACGGTAATATTATTGATGGAGAGTTGGGAAAAGTCGTCATTGGTAATTGTCCCCGTCACTGGGGTAGTTGTCCCAACTGTATAACCTGTCCCCGCAGCAAGGGTTAAAATGACAGTCTCGTCACTTTCTACTATTGTGTCAGGAGTGGGGTCAACTGTGACGGTAGCAGTCGCTGAATTAGCAGCAAAGGTGACGCTGGTGGGAAGTAAAGTGTAATCGCTTCCATTGGTTGCTGTCCCTTCAACTGTATAGTTGACGGTTAAGGGATTAGTTGTATCTCCTGTGCGCATGAAGATGTAGATGAGATTACTTGTCCCATCTTCGGTAACACTACTAGGAGAAACCGCAAGAGTAACACTGGGAAGGGTGACATTGGTAATTGTCCCCGTCACTGGGGTGGTGGTCCCTACTGTATAACCTGTCCCCGCAGCAAGAGTTAAAATGACGGTTTCATCAGTTTCTACTATTGTGTCAGGAGTGGGGTCAACTGTGACGGTAGCAGTGGATGAACCAGCAGCGAAGGTGACTGTATTATTAGTCCCTGTACGAGTGTAGTCGGTATTAAGAGTAGCTGTCCCTCCCAGGGTGTAATTGACGGTTAAGGGATTAGTGGTTACTCCGTTACGGGTGAAGGTATAAATCAGATTTGTTGTCCCGTCTTCGGTGACGCTTGCGGGGGAAACTGCAAGGGTGACACTGGTATCATCATTAGTAATTGTTCCCGTCACTGGAGTAGTCGTACCTACTGTATAACCTGTCCCGGTCGCGAGAGTTAAAGCAACGGTTTCGTTACTTTCTACTATTGTGTCAGCAGTGGGGTCAACGGTGACGGTAGCAGTGGATGAACCAGCAGCGAAGGTGACTGTATTATTAGTCCCTGTACGAGTGTAGTCGGTATTAAGGGTAGCTGTCCCTCCGAGGGTGTAATTGACGGTTAAGGAATTAGTGGTTACTCCACTACGAGTGAAGGTATAAACCAGATTTGTTGTCCCGTCTTCGGTGACGCTTGCGGGAGCAACTGCTAGGGTGACACTGGTATCATCATTAGTAATTGTCCCCGTCACTGGAGTGGTGGTCCCAACTGTATAACCTGTCCCGGTCGCGAGAGTTAAAGCAACGGTTTCATCAGTTTCTACTATTGTGTCAGGAGTGGGGTCAACTGTGACGGTAGCAGTGGATGAACCAGCAGCAAAGGTGACTGTATTGTTAGTCCCGGTACGAGTGTAGTCGGTATTAAGGGTAGCTGTCCCTCCGAGGGTGTAATTGACGGTTAAGGGATTAGTGGTTAATCCACTACGGGTGAAGGTATAAACCAGATTTGTTGTCCCGTCTTCGGTGACGCTTGCGGGAGCAACTGCTAGGGTAATATTACTTATAACATTACCGACACCGAATAATTGAACCGAATCAATTTCTTCCCAAGTGCTAGTATCATGATCAATATCAACGTTTATTTTTGCGCCAACAACCAGATAATTAGTTGGCTGAAAATTGACTCTAAAATTGACTGGATTTCCTGGTAAGCTAGGATCAATTCCAGACCAAATAGAGCGATAAACACCTTGATTATCTAATAAATCAATGCTTCTGACAAATCCATTTCCACAGGTTTCACGAATTTCTATACCGTCAGCATAAACTGGTGTAGAAAAACCAAGGGTGATAAATTCATCAGCTTGTGCATCTCCATCACCATTTGATGTGGATGGGGCCCATGATGTTGGAATATCTCCATAGCTAAAAGTATTGGGTTGACCTAAAGCTTGTTCTGCACTCCATGAAGATGAAGAATATTGAGAACTAAAAGCAATAACACTAGAAGCATATTGTCCAGTTGCAGAAGCGTTGGTAATTGTCCCCGTCACTGGAGTGGTGGTCCCAACTGTATAACCTGTCCCGGCAGCGAGGGTTAAAATGACGGTTTCGTTACTTTCTACTATTGTGTCAGGAGTGGGGTCAACTGTGACGGTAGCAGTGGATGAACCAGCAGCAAAGGTGACTGTATTATTAGTCCCGGTACGAGTGTAGTCGGTATTAAGGGTAGCTGTCCCTCCGAGGGTGTAATTGACGGTTAAGGAATTAGTGGTTAATCCACTACGGGTGAAGGTATAAATCAGATTTGTTGTCCCGTCTTCGGTGACGCTTGCGGGAGAAACTGCAAGGTTAATAATAGGGGGTTCATCATCATTAATTGTCCCGGTAACTGGAGTGGTGGTCCCAACTGTATAACCTGTCCCGGCAGCGAGAGTTAAAGCAACGGTTTCGTTACTTTCTACTATTGTGTCAGCAGTGGGGTCTATTGTGACTTTAGCAGTGGTAGCATTAGCAGCGAAAGTCACTGTCCCGGTGGTAATGGTGAAAGTTGCTGCACCGCTTTGGGTGTAATCTGTACTAAAAGTAGCTGTACCCCCAACTGTATAGTTAACGGTTAAAGCATCGGTTGTTACTCCGCTACGGGTGAAGGTATAGGCCATATTAGCTGTCCCATCTTCACTAACACTGCTGGGAGAAATAGCAAGAGTAACAGTTTGTGGGTTGGTAAACTCACTCACATCAATAATCTTTAAACCACCATCCCTATCAGCTACATAAGCATAGTTCCCGACTACTTGTACATCCTCAGCAAAGCCAGAAGTATCATAATTATCCTTAAAGGTGGGGTTTGTCGGGTTGCTGATGTCGATGATTTGCAGTCCTGAATACTCATCAGCTACATAAGCATAGTTACCGACTACTTGGACACCATAAGCAAAGCCATCAGTATCATAATTACCCTTGAGAGTGGGGTTTGTCGGGTTGCTGATGTCGATGATTTGCAGTCCTGAATCCCAATCAGCTACATAAGCATAGTTACCGACTATTTGTACACCCAAAGCCCTGCTAGAAGTATTATAATTACCCTTGAGAGTGGGGTTTGTCGGGTTGCTGATGTCGATGATTTGCAGTCCTGAATCCCAATCAGCTACATAAGCATAGTTACCGACTATTTGTACATCCCGAGCAAAGCCAGAAGTATCATAATTACCCTTGAGAGTGGGATTTGTCGGATTGCTGATGTCGATGATTTGCAGTCCTGACCCCCAATCAGCTACATAAGCATAGTTCCCGACTATTTGTACATCAAAAGCAAAGCCAGAAGTATTATATACTTTGCACGGCTACAACTTGCATTTTTTACTCAAGGACAATAATATAGTTTAAGAGTCATAATTAGAAGCAAAGCACTCATTAAAAACATGATTAACCTAGAATTCACGGAAGAAGAAAAGAACTCACTGTAT
>NZ_JADBVE010000296.1:0-6474 GCF_020245285.1 Microcystis sp. M31BS1 | reverse complement strand
TGATAGAGATTGGTTGAAAAACTGTTTTAGATCATCTTTGAGAGCGATTAATTGAGGAATATTTTCCAGACTGCGATAAATAATATAATCAAATTGTGGGGCAATTTCTGAAATTAATTTAAGGGTTAAAGCTGTTTTTCCGATTCCAGTTAACCCATAAATGGTAATTAATCGAGTTTTATTATCTAGCCATTCTTTTAAGGTTGATATTTCTAACTTACGTCCATAGTTATACCTTAATTCAGGGGCTTTTGTTAAGTCAATCATGGGAGATTTATTATTATGTAAAGAATATGATCGGTTTTGGTTATCATTATAGCGGTAAGCGCTTGAGTGAGATACAGACCAAGCCTTGCCTAGCATGGTTTATAGCTCGTGACACTGTACCTCATACGACTGCACACCGCTATAGTCGTTTGAATAATTTGACCACCAATATTGATGTTATCAATTTGTAACAAACAATTCCCCGAATGATAAGCTTGAGAAACCCGATATTTTCTTTCTAACTTGGATCGTAAATTATCTTTATTAACATCTTCGTCTAATACCTTACCCAACTTTTTCCATAAGTTAGCAGCCTCTTTTTTAATATGAGATTCACTACAACCATTAAAAGATTGAGCAATTTGCCAATATTTTTGACCTTGCCAAACCCCTGTCAAGATTGCTTCTTGTACTGGTGTCAGATGAGACGCCACTTTCTCAAACATTAAATCATCAACATATTGCAAAACTTGGTCAATATTATTCATTTCTGGTTAAAAAATTAGAGGGTTAATCCAATATATTATACCAAACGGAACTAAGACTGTACCATAACCTACCTATAAATTGTGTACCAAAGCCTACTTTTGTACTAAAATCAAACGCTACAATACTGAGATGTTAGGTAAATCAAGCTAATTAGTCCTATTTGCTTGCTAGATTGTCATCATAGCCCATTTTGCGGTGACATGATCATCTTTTCCCTTTCAAAAATCAATGAAGTAATCTTTAAGTTATGTATCAAGAACAACTGAGTAGCGCCAAGCCTGGATTTATCCTGATTATGATTGATCAGTCAGCTTCAATGTCAGATAAATACGCCGATTCAGATAAAGCAGATTTTGCCGCAAAAGCCGTTAATCGAGTCATCGGAGAAATTATTACAGCTTGTTCATCGGGTAATGAGATTAAAGACAGATGTTTTGTGGCGGCGGTTGGCTATGGAGCAAGTATTAATGTACTATTTCTAGGTAAAGCCTCAGAGTTGGCTAAAAATCCCGATACAACAACCCTTAAGAGAAAAGTCTCTGATGGTGCAGGTGGGTTGGTTGAAGTGGATGAAGTAATGCGAGTGTTTGTGAAACCGACTGCAAGTAATGGAACACCAATGGCTGAAGCCTTTAAACAGGCTTATACTGGGGTAGAAAAATTTATTTCTAATCATCCCGATAGTTTTCCACCTGTTGTGATTAATATAACCGATGGAGAACCTAATGATTCTAATGCTGCTACTACTGAAGCGAAAAAACTAGCACAACTTAAAACAAGTGACGGTAACGTGATTGTTTTGAATGCTCATATTTCTAACGCATCAGCAGGGAAAATAGAGTTACCTAGTGACAATGCTGGTTTTAACAATAATAAATTTGCTAACTTTTTGTTTGATATTTCCAGTGTGCTTCCTGATCCTCTTGCTGAGAGTGCCAAAAATGCGGGTTTTAATGTTCAACCTAATGCCAGAGGTTTTATCTTTAATGCTGATGCTGAAGCACTGATTAAACTTCTTCAATTTGGTTCTCAAGGAGCATTACGCTAAAGTTATTGTCATTAATTATGGAATCTCATCATAAAGTTTCAGTCATCCGTCGGTTCAGTGATAGAACTCATAAAGAGATGGAAACCATTAGCGGTTGTCAAGATAATTTTAGCTATAATGAAGCTAAGAATTGTTTTGCGATCGCCGATGGTGCAACTCAATCATTTTACTCAAGTATATGGTCAAAACTTCTTGTTAATTATTTTTGTGAAAATCCCCAGATTGATAAAAACAATTGGCAAGAATGGCTTGAACTAATTCAGCAAAAATGGTTAGAAGAAGTTAAAGCAGAATTAGAAAAAGCAAAAAGCGGTAATAATTTTGCCTGGATTGAGATTTACAATGGTTTGGAGCGTTCTAAATCAGCAACATCTACCTTTATTGGGTTACAATTTATTGAAAATCAAGCAAAAATCTCAATTGTTGGCGATAGCTGTCTGTTTATTTTTCAGGGAAATCAATTAATTCAAACCCATTTATTGAAAAAATCAACGGATTTTAATAATCAACCTGAATATTTTGGAAGTCGCTCTAAAAATAATGATCATGAGCCAAAATTTTTAGACATCGAATTAAAATACAAACAACATTCAGATAAGCTTTATTTTGTACTAGCAACTGACGCTCTAGCTGAATATATTCTTAAATATACAGAACAGCAAAGAGATATTTTAACAACTTTACTTACAATACAGGAGTTTGAGAATTTTGTAAAATCTGCTAGACAGGATGACACAATAAAAATGAAAAATGATGATGTCACTTTAATGATTTTAGAAGTCAGTGATGGTGAAATCGTCAGTTTGCCTACACAAACCAGAAAAGAAAATCAAAAAAATACTCCTATCATTTCACCTTTAAGTTATGAAACTGAACAGCCTTCTAAAGAAGATCAAAACAATTCTTCAAGCGTAGAAGAAGAACCTGAAGACAATACTCCTGAGCAAAAGTTACAAGATACTTCTGGTTTTGCCAAAATAAGCTCCAATCTACAAACATTATTAAAATTTCTGCCATCTTTACCCATGACGCCCCGCGATTCGACGAGTTCAGCTTCTAAACCGACGAAAGACCCCGGAATTAAGGGAAGCAGTATTAAGGAAATCCGTAATCTTCTCCTTGTTTTTATTCCTGTAAATATAATCTTAACTATACTCTCCACTGCGACCATAATAAATAGTATAAAAACTGAACAATCAAGCAATTCAAATTCATCTAGTCAAGTCACTAAATATAAACCTAAATATAGGAACCTTGAAAAAGAAACTAAAATCTACAAAGATCAAACTTTTCAAGAAATTATTATTCCTGCTTTATCTGACTCATCTCAGGTTTTAATTTTAGAAGAAGGAGAGGAATGGATTAAATTTCAGATTGATCTTTATGCTAATCAAGCAATCTTGAATGAATGTTATACTTGTGCAAGGGATGAAATAGAAATAAAACCCAAGACAAATCTGAGAATCTTTCCTAGTGTATCAGAAGGGGATGTTTTTGGACAATTAAGTGAACCATCAAAGTTTAAAAAACTTGAATTTGATTCCCTTCCCAATTGGTCTAAATTTACATTTGTGGGGTATGTAAAAAAATGAAATATCCGCTTAGAACTGACTATGAAACAGTCGTAAAATACCCTGATAGATTTATATACGATGGTATTTTACAAAAAGGAAAGCCTGTTAAGCAAAAGCAAAATCAGAACTTTTTACTGTCTCATAATGGCGGAAAAGCCGTTGTTTATGAAATTCAAACTAATCCTAAAAAATATGCCCTTAAATGTTGGATAGAAGATTTAGGGGATCTAAAAATTCGTTATAAGGCGATTGATGCCTATCTTAAAACAGTTCAACTTCCTTATTTTGTTGATTTTGCTTACCAAGAACAAGGAATTTTAGTCAATGGACAAAGATTTCCCATTATTAGAATGGAATGGGTTGATGGTATTAGCTTTAAAAAATTTATATCTAATAATATTAATAACCCGACTTCTATCCGTAACTTTGCCGAAAAATTCTTAGAAATGGTTAAAATTCTTCATCAAAATAATATTTCTCATGGAGACTTACAACACGGTAATATTATAGTGCGTAAAAATGGTGATCTATGTTTAATTGACTATGATAGTTTATATGTTCCTCAATTAAGCAACGCAACCGACAATATTAAAGGACTCCCTGGTTATCAACATCCTAACAGAAATAAGTTATCTAAATTAAGTCCAAAAGCTGACTACTTCTCAGAAATAGTGATTTATTTATCATTGCTTATTCTATCAGAAAATCCCAACTATTGGCAACAAATACAACAAGAAGAAAGGCTACTATTTTCCGAAAAAGACCTAATTAAACCTAATTCATCCCAGATTTTCAAACAACTTAAAAATCTTTCTCCTGAGATTGTGTATTTTACCCAAGAATTAGAGAAATTTTGTCAACAATCAAATATTGAAAACCTACAACCTCTTGAAAATTTAGTCAACAATTACACAGGAGCTAAATGGAGTTTTGAGCCTCCTACTAACCCTATTCCAATCGTTACTTCACCCCCCACTATCGGTTGGGATTTCCCATCTAATCCTAAATCTACTCCACCCCCATACCCTCCTCCCTCAAGTCAAGGATGGACTTTCTCCCCTAACGGAGTTCAAACTCAAACCAGTCCAAAAAATACAACATCTTCAGATCCCTGGACAAAACTTGAAACCAATTCATCAAGTGCTTGGGATATATTTGACACGGGTAAAACACCACCTCCAAAAGATGAAAACATTTGGGATAAATTTGGCACGGGTAAAACACCACCTCCAAAAGATGAAAACATTTGGGATAAATTTGATAATATTTGGAAGAAACTTACAACATCTGTATCATCTATTTGGAACAAAATTTTGAACTGGTTTAATTAGCTATCTGATTATTCTGTGCAGTTCTCCTATCCTAAAATCAACCCCATTGCTTGATTAATAATTTTATTTTTATCAACCATAGCTTCAATTTCTTCTGGTTTAAGTAGGTGGGTGGAATTAAATATAAAATGAACGTAGGTTGGGTTGAAGCATGAAACCCAACGCCCGATTATGTTACGCTACCGCTAACCCATCCTACAAATAATTGTGCCTACCTACTTAGGCTCTTCTCGACTTTGTGTGATAATTTTTGCTTATGTAAGGTTAAATGCTTACTGGGCAAGACTTTTAGGACTATTTTGAAAGAAGAAACTATCAGTATAGACCTCGTTTACACACAGAAACCAGAAGAGCCTGGTTTATATAGCGTTTCCTGTTCGCAAGAGGTACATTATCGATGTTGAAAAGCTTAATTAGGGTTTGCTGAATAAATCTAAAAACCTTGTTGGATAAGACTTTTAGACTTTTTTGAAATCCAAAAGTGCCGGGCATGGGAGTGATCAGGGGGAAAATCCCTGGACTTTTTCCCTGAAAATTGGGTAATTGACCACCTGAAAATCGGTAAAACCCTACACCCTACACCCTACACCCCACACCCTGCCCCCACGAAAAACTTTTTCAGCAAACCCTATCTAAATGGTTGCCTTTTTTAACTTTTTTATTGATCTCATTAAGCATTTCTACTTATTGCAAAGGTGAGATGCTACCGGGTCTTGGGTCTTGCCTCTTGCCTCGTCTCAACAAGCAATTTAAATGCGCGGGCAGCTTACTAGAACTCTTGCATATAGCGCTTTTCACGTTACTGAGGTATCGACAAGTTTTGCCAACAAAGAGTTTAAGCCCCTTGCCCATGCCTCATTCTGATGAAAACTGCTATATATAGTCTAAGGTAGAAAAAAGTTAAATACTGACTAAACCGCGCAATCATAACAACTGAGCCGACAAATTCTGATGTTATTAGCATTAAAACAACTAACTGTTACCCCAGGCGACCGCCTGTTGTTAACTTCACTCACTTGGCAAGATTATGAAACAATTCTTGACGAATTGGGAGATCGACGGTCAATTCGTCTATCTTATAGTCAAGGAACTTTAGAAGCAATGACTCCTCTTTTTATTCATGAAAATACCAAAGTTTTAATCGGGGATTTGGTTAAAGTTCTCCTAGATGAATTAGGGTTAGACTATGAACCTGCTGGATCAACAACCTTTAAAAATCAACAAATGGATCAAGGAATAGAACCAGATGAGTCTTTTTATATCGAAAACTGTAACGCTATTCGGGGGAAAACGCGCCTTGATTTGACGATTGATCCCCCTCCCGATTTAGCAATTGAGATTGATATTACTAAGCGAACCCGATTTAATAATTATGAGCGATTGGGTGTTCCTGAATTGTGGCGATACAATGGAGAGAGACTGGAAATCAATGTTTTGCAAGGATCAGAATATGTTGAATCTTCCCAAAGCCGACTATTTTCTCAATTTAATCTAATAGAAAAAATTCCAGAAACCCTACAAAATAGTCAAAAAATCGGTAGTGCCATGGCATTAAAACAATTCCGAATTTGGGTAAAGCAAACGCTTAATCCCTAACTTCAAATGTACAACGAAGTCAGGGAACTTGGCTCTTCGGTTTGTGTTATGCAATGGATGGGGGTTATAAGGGATGGAACCCTTATAGAGAAAGGCATTTAGCGATTTTTGTCAATTGTTTTTTATCTAGAGCGAACTAATCAATTAAGTCTCTTGCCAGATAAGGATT
>NZ_JADBVE010000295.1:0-2667 GCF_020245285.1 Microcystis sp. M31BS1 | reverse complement strand
TTTTAACTGTGCGGTTTGGACAGATTTCTTCAGAAATTGAAGAGATAATCGGCAAAATGACTAACCCTACTATCTTAGAAGAGCTACTAAAATTAGCAGCTACCGCTAATTCTCTCGCAGAATTTAAGCAGTCTTTGGCAAGAATCCAATAATCTTATCCTAATATCTAGAAAACGGGTTTCTTGAAGAAACCCGTTTTCTGTATAAATGTTAATTTCTGTTACAGGGGTCTTGAAAGATTTGCGCTTGTTGTGCGAAAATTTTTATCAATAAACTTTTGCTGTTACTGTCATGACTTCTACCCTGTTGCCGATTCTTCCTGCTGTTGACGATGTTTTGTTTAATTTCGCTCAATCTGATGGTTTTTGGGCGAATTTAGAAACCGCTTTTGGCACAAGTTATGATGTGGTTAAGGCGACGCAATTACGACAGCAGTGGCAAAGTCGAAATTTTAGTCAACTTCCCCCGATTGAGGTACTTAGTGATGAGGTTTTGGGGACGGCGAATGGTGCATATTCCAGCAGTACCAATAAGATTTATCTATCAGCATCTTTTTTAAATACGGCCTCGTCAGCAGCGATAATTAACGTAATTTTAGAAGAAATTGGGCATTATGTGGATGCTCAAATTAATCAGGTGGATAGCGCCGGAGATGAGGGGGCAATTTTTGCGGAGTTGGTTCAAGGAAATAGTCTGGATGTGGCAATCCTAGACGCTTTACGAGCAGAGAATGACCAGACAACAATTATAGTAAATGGGGAAATTATTCAAGTAGAACAGGCAGATTTTACCGGGACTAATGGGAATGATAATATTACGGGAACATCTACAAGTGATAATATTTTTGGGTTAGATGGCAATGATACTTTAAGTGGTTTGGGGGGAAACGATAATATTTATGGAGGTAATGGTAATGACTCTCTTGACGGTGGGGATGGAAGTGATTACTTTACGAATGATGCAGGTAATGACACGATAAATGGTGGTAGTGGGACTGATCGCTATAAGGTTGACTACAGTAGTGCTAGTAGCGGTTTAACCATGACCTACAATACCACTACCGGGAGTGGGACGATTACTGTCGGTACGGAAACTGATACCTTTACTTCGATTGAGAGTTTTGAAGGGTTTAAGGGAACTGAGTATAATGATGTCATTTTTGGCGGTACAGCAAGTGAATATGATTATGGTGGACTCGCAGGTGGAGGTGGTAACGATACTATTTCAGGTAATGCTGGTAGTGACTACATTTATGGAGAGGATGGAAATGATGTCCTCAATGGCGGAGATGGTTCTGATGAACTTTATGGTGGTAGTGGGAATGATGTCCTCAATGGTGATTTAGGGAATGATGACTTTACCAATGATGCAGGTAATGACACGATAAATGGTGGTAGTGGGATTGATCGCTATGAGGCTGACTACAGCTATGCTAGTAGCGGTTTAACCATGACCTACAATACCGCTACCGGGAGTGGGACGATTACTGTCGGTACGGAAACTGATACCTTTACTTCGATTGAGAGTTTTTACGGGTTTAAGGGAACTGAGTATAATGATGTCATTTTTGGCGGGACAGAAAGTGAATATTATGATGGTGGACTCAAAGGTGGAAGTGGTAACGATACTATTTCAGGTAATGCTGGTGATGACTACATTTATGGAGAGAATGGGAATGATGTCCTGAATGGGGGTGTAGGTAATGATAACATTTATGGTGGTAATGGTAATGATCTCCTCAATGGTGATTCAGGAGATGATTACTTTACCGGCGATGAAGGCGATAATGACACGATAAATGGTGGTGCTGGTAGTGATCGCTATCATGCTGACTACAGCTATGGTAGTAGTGGTTTAACCATGACCTACGACACCGCTGGGAGTGGAACGATTACTGTCGGTACGGAAACTGATACCTTTACTTCGATTGAGAGTTTTAACGGGTTTAAGGGAACTGATTATAATGATGTCATTTTTGGCGGTACAGCTGTTGAGCAACTCTATGGTAGAGGGGGTAACGATACTATTTCAGGTAATGCTGGTAGTGACTACATTTATGGAGAGAATGGTAATGATGTCCTCAATGGGGGTGCTGATAATGATCAGCTTTATGGTGGTAATGGGAATGACACCCTACAAGGAACAGATGGCGGTACAGGAGAATATGATTATTTAGTAGGAGGTTCAGGAAACGATCGCTTTATCCTTGCAGATACGACAAAGACCTTCTATGATGACGGTTTGACAGCTACTGAAGGTACTAGCGACTACGCGCAAATTACCGACTTTAGCACCACTGATGACACAATTCAGCTACGGGGTTCAAGTAGTGACTATCTCTTAACAGTTTCTAGTTCCACTACTAAGCTCTACATCAACAAACCAGGCAGCGAAGCAGATGAACTGATTGCAGTTATCAATAATCAAACAGCATTAAGTCTAACTGCTAGTTATTTTAGCTATGGTTCTAGTCCGACTCTTCCCAGTATTACCCTTGCAGTTTCTCCCGCAAGTGTGACAGAAGACGGGACAACAAATCTGGTTTATACCTTCACCCGTACCGGAGTAACCACTGATGCTTTAACTGTCAACTATACAGTTGGGGGGACAGCAACCAATGGAACCGATTACACTTCTATTCCCACCAGTGTCACCTTTGCTGCTGGT